>CAMEMX010000028.1 GCA_945927915.1 uncultured Clostridia bacterium | reverse complement strand
TTTATATGAGGTGTCTACGCGCCGTGGACCATGATGTGGATGATCTCCTCGTCCGTGCCGCGCATTCCCTCTCTTGCGACGGCGCTGACGGCCCGGATCGTCTCCTCGACATTCTGCGCCACGAGGCCGTCGCCGCAATAAAACTGGCTGTCGTGCATATACATCTGCATTCCCAGAAGCCCCGCCTCCACCGCCGAGGCGATCTTTGCGGCGCAGCTCGCCTTGGCGCCATCGCAGAGCATCCCGGAGTTGATCGCAAGCGCGTTGACGATCGTGTGGGCGATCTCGTCATACTGCCCGCCGTAGAGGTAGCAGATGCCCGCGCCCGCACCCGCGCCCGCGCTGGTCGCGCCGCAATAGGCCGACAGGCTGCCGATGCCGGTCTTCAGGTGGATCGTCACCAAATTGGAGATGACGAGCGCGCGGTAGAGCGTTTCCTCGGACGCGCCGCACTCCCGGGCGTAGATGATGACCGGGATTGAGGCCGTCATGCCCTGGTTGCCACTGCCGGAATTGATGACGACCGGTTTTTCGCAGCCGTTCATGCGGGCGTCGGAGCCGGCGGCGGCATAAGCCTTGGCGCGGTTGTGAACGCTGCTGCCGTAGGAGCGAAGGAGGATCTTTCCGATCTCGGCGCCGTAATGCCCCCGGATGCCCGCCTCCGCGATGGCCATGTTATACTCGATCTGCCGCGCGAGAGTCGGGCGCACCTGCTCCAGCGGGACGGTATTTGCAAACTCGACAATGTCGCGGATGTTCAGCAGCTTGCGGTTTTCCGCCGCCTGCACGACCTCGTCGGTGAACGGGCGGTCGATGAGCAGGCGCTCGTTGCGGCGGACGGTGACGACGTTCGTGTGCGTGCCGATGATGCGGACATAGGCCTCGTCCGCTCCCGCACGGACCGTCACCTGAATGTCAAACGGGCAGCAGGCGTTTGACTCCCGCACGGTGATCTCCGCGGACGACAAAAACGCGTCCAGCCCGGCAAGCGCCGCCTCGTCCACCTCCGACAGGACCTGCAGCTCGCAGTCGGCCCTGCCGCAGCAGATGCCCGCCGAGACCGCCGTTTGCAGGCCCTTGCGTCCGCCCGTGTGCGGGACGATGACGCTTTTTACATTTTTAATGATGTTGCCGCTGACGACCAGCTCCACCGTCTCCGGCAGCACGCCCAGCGTCTGCCGCGCGATGGCGCCGGCATAGGCGACGGCGATCGGCTCCGTGCAGCCCATGGCGGGCAGCAGCTCTTCCTTCAAAATCTGTATGTAGGTCTCCTGTCTGTTCTCCATTGTGCCTTCCTCCGCAATGGTATTCGGCGGATCATTTCGCCGTTTTTTCTACCTTAATCGTATCGTATTTTCGCCGGTCTGTCAAGGAGATTCGGCTTTTCCGAAGCCGTTGCAATTCGGGTGAATTTTCTGTTGCGTTTTGTCGCAGACGGGTTTATACTGTAGCTGGAAAAAATACGCAAAGGAGAGGATGCTATGAAAGCAGTCATTCTGACCGGGCGGCATGAGGCGCATCTGGGCGAGTTCACAGAACCGCCGATGGATGCGAACGCCGTCAGGGTCGCCGTCGCCTACTGCGGCATCTGCGGCACGGACCTGCACAAATTTGAGGGCAAAAGCGGCTCGCGTCCGCTCCGCCTGCCCGTCCCGCTGGGGCATGAGATCTCCGGCGTGGTCGAGGAGGTCGGCGCAAACGTGACACGGTTTCGACCCGGCGACCGCGTGACCGTCGACCCGAACTGGAGCTGCGGCGGCTGCCGGATGTGCAAGGACGGGCTGACGCATATGTGCGAAAACTCGCGCGGCGTCGTCAAGGGCATGGCGGACTTCATCTGCCCGCCGCAGGAAAACGTCTACCCGATCCCCGATTCGCTCAGCCTGCGCGACGCGGCGCTGACCGAGCCGCTCTCGTGCTGCCTGCGCGGGATGGATCTTCTGGACGTCAGGCTCGGACAGAGCGTCGTCATCGTCGGCATGGGCGCCATCGGCGCGATCATGGTGCAGCTTTGCAAGCGCGCCTGCGCCGCCGAGATCATCGTCATCGAGCCGGTCGAGGAGAAACGCGAAAAGGCGTTCGCCCTCGGCGCAACGCGCTTCATCAACCCCATGAAGGACGACCCCGTCGCAGCCATCGCCGCCATGGGCATCGGCAACGTCGACCGCGTGATGGAATGCGTCGGCCTGCCCGCCACCATCACCACGGCGCTCGACGTCGCGGGCAAGTGCGCGACGGTCGTCCTCTTCGGCCTGTGTGACCCGGAAAAGACCGTGCCGTTTAACCAGTACGCCGCCTTTACCAAGGAGCTGACCATCCGCACCTCGTTCATCAATCCGCACACCACCGCGCGCGCCATCGCGCTGCTTGCCTCGGGGGTCATCGACACGGACGCCGTCATCAGCGCGGAGATCGCGCCGGAGGCCGTCGTGGACGAGCTGCGCAGCCGCACCCTGAGCCGTCAGGGCAAGGTGCTTGTAAAATGGAAGGAGTTTGAATAAAAATGAAATTCTACGTTGATATTGCAGACCTCGGCGCGATCCGCCGCATTGCAGAGTTCTTCCCCATCGAGGGCTTTACCACCAACCCCAAAATTCTGACCAAGGCGCCCACGCCGCTGCCCGCGCTCATGGCCGAGTACCGCGAATTCGTGGAGCAGACGGGCCTTACCGCCTTCGTGCAGACAACCGCCGAGACGGCAGACGGGATGCTTGCGCAGGCCAAGGCGCTGCAGGCGTATTTCGGCGAGCATTTTGTGGTCAAGCTGCCTGCCGTTCCGGAGGGCTACCGCGCGGTGCGTCTTTGCAAGGCCGCGGGCATCCCCGTCTGCGTCACGGTCGTGCATTCGATGACGCAGGCGCTTGTCGCGGCCGCGGCGGGCGCGGACTATGTCGCGCCCTATGTCAGCCGCATCGACAACCTCGGCGCGGACGGTGTCGCGTGCGTTACCGAGATGGTCACGGCCTTCCGCAACGGCGGCTACACCTGCCAGGTGCTCGGCGCGAGCTTCCGCACGGTCGATCAGGTCAGACGTCTGGCCGTCGCGGGCTGTCAGGCCGTCACGCTCATGCCGGAGCTGTTCGACCAGTTGATCGCCCACCCGGCCACGGACAAGGCCATGGTCGACTTCCGCACGGTATGGCAGGACACCTTCGGTCAGACCGAGGTCACCGATTTCCTGCCGGGTGAAGCATAAATGCTCTGGCTGATCGCAGCGGTCGGCTCGGCCGTGTTCGCC
Source organism: uncultured Clostridia bacterium (assembly GCA_945927915.1). Lineage (GTDB taxonomy): Bacteria > Bacillota > Clostridia > Oscillospirales > Oscillospiraceae > JAZOXB01. The sequence goes on along the minus strand of CAMEMX010000028.1, from coordinate 8,988 downwards.
GGCCTCACCTCGATCCTCGCCAAATGCGGCATCCGAAAGACCGATTCCGATGTCGCCACCGCGCTGCGCACGGTCGTGGTGCTGCTCTTTGCGTGGGTGATGGTGTTTCTGACCGGCGCACAGAAGCAGCTTCCCGCTATCGACACGCGGTCGCTGCTCTTCCTGATCCTCTCCGGCATTGCCACGGGCGCATCGTGGCTGTGCTATTTCCGGGCGCTCTCGCTCGGAGACGTGAACCGCGTCGTCGCCATCGACAAGTCGAGCACCGTCCTGTCCGTCCTGCTGGCCATCGTCCTGTTCCGCGAGACGTCGAATCTGGCCGTCAAGCTCGTGGGCACGGCGCTGCTCGGCGTCGGCATCTTCCTGATGCTGGAGCGCAAGGCAGCCGCGCAGAGCGCGCCGATGCGAAAATGGCTGCCCTACGCCGTGCTGTCGGCGATCTTCGCGGCGCTGACATCCATTTTGGCCAAGGTCGGCGTGAAAAACGTCGATTCCAACCTCGCGACGGCTCTGCGCACGGGCGTGGTGCTGCTGATGTCATTCCTCATCGTTTTCCTGAAGGGAAAGCAGGGCCAGCTCCGCACCGTCGACCGCAGAGAGGCGGCGTTCATCGGCCTGTCCGGTCTTGCCACGGGCGCGTCTTGGCTGTGCTACTACTACGCCATCCAGAACGGTGAAGTCAGCGTCGTCGTGCCGATCGACAAGATGAGCATCCTCGTGACGGTGGCGCTGTCGTTCATTTTCTTCCGGGAAAAGCTCGGCAAGCGGGCGCTGCTGGGTCTGGCGCTGATGCTGTGCGGAACGCTGGCGATGGCGCTCTGGAGCTGAACAGAAAGAACGGCGCCGGCGGTTTTCCGCCGGCGCCGCTTTGCTTCCAATAAAAATTCGTCACTTCGACGGGAGCGGTGATTTTTCGTGACGTGAAGTCATATAAAATTACCGCGCTTTTTCGCGGCATTTTCGTTATATCCGAACTTTTTCGACAAAAAATCTCCCATTTAAGTTTACATAATTCAAAATTATTGTTGTCCGATGCATTATGCAAAACAGAAACCGCAGCGTGTATACATGAGAATATGCAGGCAGCCGGCCTGTGCATTGCGCTGTGCATTGTGTGAAAAAGGCTTGTATTTCAAGAGTTGTACACATTTTGCACAGAGTTTTGCACAGACCGTACACAAAATAATATTTCGGTGCGCTGCATTATGGGTTAACATAACACAATGCACTTAACTTTGGACAAATTGTGCAATTTCCTCAGCGGAAAATGCCGGATGCAGCGCGAGGTTGATCGCATCGGCGAGGATGCTGCCGAGCCATGCGATCTGCGCGTCGATGTCGCGCGGCGTGACGATCATACGCTCGTCGGCGCTGTCGCACAGAGCGGACGCATCGACCACCGTCGGCACGCCGACGCTGAGCACAGGCACACCGAGCGTCTCCGATGAGAAAGCCGCCCTGCGGTTGCCGACGCCGGAGCCGGGCACCAGTCCCGTGTCCGAAAGCTGCACCGTGCGGCACAGGCGCTCCATGCTGCCGGCAGCAAGCGCATCAACGGCGATCACCAGAGACGGACGCACATGGCTGACCGCGCCGCGCACGATCTCCAGCGTCTCGATGCCCGTCGTCGCCAGCACGCCCGGCGTGAGTGCGCTCACCTCCCGGCACGCGCCGAACTGCGCCGGCAGATTGGCGATCAGGTGCCGCGTCAGAAACAGCCGGTCGGCCGCACGCGGGCCGAGGGCGTCCGGCGTGACGGCGCGGTTGCCCAGCCCCGCGACCAGCACGCTGCCGCAGTCCTCCGGCAGCAGGGCCCGCAGCTCCTGCGCGATCGCCTTCGCAGGACGGCGTGTGTCGCGGTCGAAGCGCGGCAGCTCGACCGTCACATACCGCCCGATGGGCTTGCCCAGCGCCGCCTGCCCCTGCTCGTCGAGAATATCCACCTGCGTGACAGAAAGTCCTTCGTTTTCCCGCTCGCGCGCGCGAACGCCCGATAGCTCCGTCGTCTCCCCCGCCGATTTTTCCCACAAAGCCTTCGCTTCCAGCGCCAGATCCGTCCGAATTGCCGTAAAAACCATCTCCTTTTCCTTAGTGTTTCCATGAAAATAAAATTTTTTGCAAAAAACAGAAAAAAACTATTGATTTTCTGTCCTTCTGCCGCTATAATATGTTTCTGCATGAAGTAAAAACACACGGTTTTTAGATAAACGCCGTAAGAGGGAGGTGCAACCATGCCCAACATCAAGTCCGCGAAGAAGAGAGTCTCTCTGTCCCGCGCTGCCAACGAGAAGAACAAGATGGCCAAGTCCGCTCTGAAGACCACCATCAAGAAGTTCGACGCCGCTGTTGCCACCGGTGACAAGGCGCAGGCCGGCGCTGCCTACACCGCAGCCGTCGTCGCTGTTGACAAGGCCGTGAACAAGGGGATCCTTCACAAGAACAACGCCGCCCGCAAGAAGAGCAGCATGACGCTGAAGATGAACGCGATGGCGTAAGCAAAATTGGATTATTCCGCCTGATGGAGCTTTCCATCAGGCTTTTGCTTTTTTCCGGCACTTGTCAAGCGCGGAAAGGTCGATTATAATAAGGTAAAAGCTATGACAAAGGAGAGCAAAGGCATGGCACAGACGGATCCCATTCAGTCGCTTCCGCGCATCGGCCCGAAGCGGGCGGAGCTGTTCGCCCGGCTCGGCATCGAGACCGTGGGCGACCTGCTGCACTTTTATCCCCGCGCCTACGAGGACCGGACGCAGCTTCTGCCGATCTCCGCCCTGGAGGTCGACAAGCCCGCGTGCTTTGTCGCCTCGGTCATCTCCACGCCGCAGACGCACCGCATCCCAAAGCCCGGCCAGCGGGCGCTGGAGGTCACAAAGCTGACCGTCGCCGACCACACCGGGCGGCTGCACCTGACGTTTTTCAACGCCGCCTACAGCGCCGGAAAGCTCCAACGGGGCGAGACCTACTGCTTTTACGGCGCGGTCACCGGCGACTATCTCGGCTACGCGATGACCAACCCCCTCTTTGAGCCGCCGGACGGGCCGGGCAGCGTCACCCGCTGCATCGTGCCGGTCTATCCCCTGACCGCCGGACTGAACAACAAGGCGGTGATGCAGGCCGTCGCCGCCGCCTTCGAGCGCTGTACGCCGCCGGAGACGCTGCCCGAGGCGCTGCGCGAGGAATACGGCCTGTGCGACGCAGCCACCGCCCTGCGCGAGATCCACCTGCCGTCCTCGCAGGAGGCGCTGGAGGAAGCCCGCAGGCGGCTGATCTTTGAGGAATTCTACATTTTCTCCGCCGCGCTCGCCCTCGTCCGGGCAAAGCGCACCGTCCGCTCCGTCGCGCCCTATGAAACGGGCGGCATGGACGCTTTTTATAACGCCCTCCCCTTCCGCCTGACGAACGCGCAGATGCGCGTGATCGGGCAGATTCTGGATGATTTCCGCTCCGGCGCGCCCATGAGCCGTCTGGTGCAGGGCGACGTCGGCAGCGGCAAGACGATGATCGCGGCGGCCGCGGCGTTCTGCGCGGCAAAAAACGGAAAACAGACCGCGCTGATGGCGCCGACGGAGATCCTTGCAAAGCAGCATTTTGACCGGCTGGCGCCGCTGTTTGCCCGGCTCGGCGTGCGCTGCACGATATTGACCGGCTCGATGACCCCGCAGCAAAAAACTGTGCGCAGAAAAGAAATTGCGGACGGGCAATACGACCTCGTGATCGGTACGCACGCCCTTTTGACCGAGACGACGGTCTTTCAGAGCCTCGGCCTCGTCATCGCCGACGAGCAGCACCGCTTCGGCGTCGCGCAGCGTGCCGCGCTGCTTGCCAAGGGCGAGCAGCCGCACCTGCTCATCATGTCCGCCACGCCCATCCCGCGGACGCTGGCGCTGATCCTCTACGGCGATCTGGAGGTCTCGGTCGTCGACGAGCTGCCGCCCGGACGTCAGACGGTCGACACCTTCCTCGTCGACGAGCGCTACCGCAAGCGCCTGAACGACTTCATCCGCAGGCAGGCAGAGGAAAACCACCAGACCTTCATCGTCTGCCCCTCGATCGAAGAGAGCGAGACGGAGTCGCTCAAGTCCGCCGAGCAGTGGGCGCAGACCCTGCGCGAGTATGTGTTTCCCAAGCTCCGCGTCGCGCTGCTGCACGGGAAGATGAAGGGCGCGGAAAAGGAGGCCGTCATGTCCGCCTTCGCCGCGCACGAATATGACATTCTCGTCTCCACGACGGTCATCGAGGTCGGCGTGGACGTGCCGAACGCGACGCTCATGGTCGTGGAAAACGCCGACCGTTTCGGCCTTTCGCAGCTCCACCAGCTTCGCGGACGCATCGGACGCGGCGAGGCAAAATCGTGGTGTATTTTAGTCTCCGACACCAAAAATGAGGAGACGCGCACCCGTCTCAAGGCGCTGTGCGCGACGAACGACGGCTTCCGCATCGCGCAGGAGGACTTAAACCTGCGCGGCCCGGGCGATTTCTTCGGCAGCCGGCAGCACGGCCTGCCCGCCTTCCGCATCGGCAACCTGGCGCAGAACATGACCGTGCTGGAGCAGGCGCAGGAGGCGGCAAGGCGCACCGTCGCGGCAGGCACGCTGCCCGAAGGTCTGCAAAGCGCCGTCGACGCCCTGCTCCAAAACGGGGAGTTTTTGAATTGACGGCTCTGCAGCGCTCTTTTTCCATGAAATTTGCCGCATTTTGCACAGAAGCGTCGTTTTTTTCCGTGCTTTTTTTATTCGTAGCTGAAAAAATCAAAAATATGATTGTATCTTCGGGGAAAATATAGTAAAATAGACAGGCTTATAAAAATAAAATGGAGGCATATCGGATATGAAAAAACCGATTGTTTTGGTAATTATGGACGGCGTCGGCAAGGGCGACGGCGGCAGCGGTGACGCGGTCGCGGTGGCAAAGACGCCCACGCTCGACCACCTGTTCGCAACCTGCCCGTACACCTGGCTCAAGGCGCACGGCACCGCCGTCGGCCTGCCCTCGGACGACGACATGGGCAACTCCGAGGTCGGCCACAACGCCCTCGGCTGCGGTCAGGTCTATTCGCAGGGCGCAAAGCTCGTCGGCGAATCCATCGAAAACGGCACGCTCTTCGCCTCGCAGACGTGGAAGGAGATGGTCGCCAACTGCACGGAAAACGGCAAGGCGTTCCATTTCCTCGGCCTGCTGTCCGACGGCAACGTCCATTCCAATATCAGCCACCTCATCGCCCTGCTGCGCCATGCGCACGCCGAGGGCGTGAAAAAGGTCTACTGCCACATCCTGCTCGACGGCCGCGACGTCCCCGCGACGAGCGCGCTGGACTATGTCGCACAGCTTGAGGCCGTTCTGGCCGAGCTGCGCACGGACGGCTGCGACTACCGCATCGCCTCTGGCGGCGGCAGAATGCAGATCACGATGGACCGCTACGAGGCCAACTGGAAGATGGTCGAAGCCGGCTGGAACACCCACGTTCGCGGCCTCGGTCGTCAGTTCGCCTCGGCAAAAGAGGCCATCGAGACCTACCGCGCCGAGCTTGGCTGCATCGACCAGGATCTTCCCGCCTTCGTCATCGCGGAAAACGGCGAACCCGTCGCGAAGATCGCCAACGGCGACAGCGTCGTGCTTTACAACTTCCGCGGCGACCGCGCGCAGGAGATCTCCCTCGCCTTCGACCGCAAGGACTTCGACAAGTTCGACCGCGGCGACTACACGGGCGTGAAATTCGCCGGTATGCTCGAATACGACGGCGACCTCAAGATCCCCGAGCACTATCTCGTCCAGCCGCCCGTCATCAAAAACACCCTCACCGAGCTGCTGTGCGACAACGGCATCCGTGAATACGCCGTCTCCGAGACGCAGAAGTACGGTCACGTCACCTATTTCTGGAACGGCAACCGCTCCGGCAAGGTCAGCGAAGCGCTGGAGACCTACGAGGAGATCCCCTCCGACGTCATCCCCTTCGAGCAGGCGCCTGCCATGAAGTCCAGAGAGATCACCGACCGCATGATCGCGGCGATGGAATCGAAAAAATACGAATTCCTGCGCTGCAACTTCCCCAACGGCGACATGGTCGGCCACACCGGCGTGATGAGCGCCGTCGTGACGGCGATGGAGTGCGTGGACGCAAGCCTCAAGCGCATCCTTGACGCCGCCGACCGCCTCGGCTATACCGTCCTCATCACCGCCGACCACGGCAACGCTGACCAAATGACCGAGACGAAGAAGGGCAAGACCTCCGTCCGCACCGCGCACAGCCTCAACCCCGTCCCCTTCATCATCTACGACCCGGACAACAAGTATGTCATCCGCGAGGGACACTACGGCCTTGCCAACGTCGCGCCGACCGTTGCGGCGCTGCTGGGTCTGTCCGCGCCCGCCTGCTGGGAAGCCAGCATGATCTAAGGAGGTTAACGCATGATCCGTCGTGAAAATGAGTTCGGCAGCATCGCTGTCAGCAACTCCGTCTATACCAAGATCGCCGGCAACGCCGCGACCAACTGCTTCGGCGTCAAGGGCATGGCGATCCGCTCTGTCTCGGACGGGCTGGTGCATCTGCTGCGCCGCGAATCCATGGCTAAGGGCGTGCTCGTCAAGACCAACGAGGACGGCACGCTCTCGATCGACCTGCACATCATGATCGACCAGGGCGTGAACATCCCCGCGCTCGGACAGTCCATCGTCTCCGAGGTGCGCTATATGGTCTCCAAGCAGACCGACACCGAGGTGCGCGAGGTCAATGTGATCATCGACTCCATGATGCTGGGCTGAGAGGCGGGTGAACACATTGAATGATACCATCAACGGCAGCGCCCTGCAAAAAATGCTGATTGGCGCCGCTGCCGCGATCGAGCTGCACAAGCAGCAGATCAATGAATTGAATGTCTTCCCCGTGCCGGACGGCGACACCGGCACGAACATGGGCATGACGCTCTCCACCGCAGCCGACGCGCTGCGCAAGCTGAGCGCCCCGTCGCTGACCAAGGTCGCCGACACCGCCGCCTCCGCCATGCTGCGCGGCGCCAGAGGCAACTCCGGCGTTATCCTGTCGCTGCTGTTCCGCGGCTTTTCCAAGAGCCTGAAGGGTCTGGACGAGTGCGACGGCGCGCAGCTCGCCGCCGCGCTCGGCTCCGGCGTCGAGGCCGCCTACAAGGCCGTCATGAAGCCCGCCGAGGGCACGATCCTGACCGTCGCCCGCGTCTCCGCGACCGACGCCATCGCCGCCGCCGAGACCGATCCCTGCTTTGAGACGGTGCTCGAAACCGCCGCGCAGAGCGCCAATGCCGCGCTTGCCGAGACCGTGCATCAAAACCCCGTGCTGGAAAAGGCCGGCGTCGTCGATGCCGGCGGCAAGGGCTGGGTCTATGTGCTTGAGACGATGCTCGCCGTCCTGCGCGGCGCCGAGATCGAGGCACCGGCACAGGCCGCTGCCGTCAGGGAGCAGGCGGACTTCACCGAATTTGACACCGAGGAGATCACCTTTGCCTTTGACACCGTCTTCATCGTCCGCAAGGCGCAGGAGGACGTGGATCTGACGCCGCTGCGCGCCTATCTCGACACCATCGGCGACAGCATCGTCATCGGCGAGGACGACGAGGCCTTCAAGGTCCACGTCCACACCAACATCCCCGGCGACGCCCTGACCGAGGCGCAAAAGTACGGCACGCTGGAGCTTGCGAAGATCGAGAATATGCAGATGCAGCACGACGATCTCGCCGCCGGCAGAGCCGCCCGCAGCACCGACGATCTGGAAAAGATCGAGCAGGAGCTGGAGCAGGCGCCCGCCGTGGCAGCGCCCGAAAAGCACTACGGCATGGTCGCCGTCTGCGCAGGCCCCGGCCTTGCCGACGTCTTCCGCGAGCTGGGTGCGGACAATATCATCCAGGGCGGTCAGACCATGAACCCCTCGACGCAGGATATTCTGGAGAAGATCAACGCCACCCCCGCCGAGGTCGTCTACGTCTTCCCGAACAACAAGAATATCATCATGGCTGCCGAGCAGACCATCCCCCTGACGGAGAAAAAGGTCATCGTCGTTCCGTCGAAGACCATCCCGCAGGGCATCTCCGCCATGCTGATGTTCGACCCGGACGCGGACGAGCAGACCAATACCGACACGATGACCGACGCCATGGCGAACGTCACGACCATGCAGATCACCTATGCCGCGCGCGATTCCGACTTTGACGGACACGACATCCACGCGGGCGAATACCTGGCGCTCTATGGCAGTGCCCTGTTCGGCAGCAGCCCCGACCTGGACAAGCTGCTGCGCGGCCTCGCCGAAAAGGTGCACGAGGAGGAGCGCGAGTTCGTCACGGTCTACTACGGCGCGGACATCACCGAAGCGCAGGCGCGCTCTGCCTGTGCCATCTTCGAGGAGCTTTGCCCCGAGGTCGAGGTCAACGTCATCAACGGCGGACAGCCCGTCTATTACTATCTGATTTCCGCGGAATAATCCCGCAAATCAATACCGCAAAGGAGTGACCGCTATGCGCCCTGTGATCGTAACCGATGTTCGTTACCGCACGGCGTTGGCGGTCATTCGTCCGTTAGGGCGGGCGGGCTACCCCGTCTACGCCGTACAGACCGTGGCGGAAAGCCCGCGCAAGCCCGCCGCCTTTTCCTCGCGCTATGTATATAAGGCAGTCATGCTCGAAGGCTCCGTCAAGGACAAGGACTATGCCGAACGGTTGCTGGCGCTGTGCACGCGCATGGCGAAAAACGGTGAAAAGCCCGTTCTCTTCCCCATTGGCGCGGACACGCTGGCGATGGTGTCGCACGACCGCGCACGCTTCCGCGCAGTCTGTGATTTTCTCGCCGCGCCGCCGGAGGTTTTGGACCGCGCCAACGACAAGCGCGCCGTCGCGCAGGCCGCCGCCGCGTGCGGCGTACCCGTGCCACGGGAGTATGCCGACCCGGACACGCTCCCTCCCCTGCCCGTCATCGTCAAGCCCCGCTGCGGAGAAAAGCTCGGCCTGCACGCCGAGCAGCGCTACC
>CAMEMX010000027.1 GCA_945927915.1 uncultured Clostridia bacterium | reverse complement strand
GGAATAGCTGGTCCTGGTGCCCTTGCGGTCGACGGAGACGAAGCCCGCGCTGACGAGAGAGCTCATATGGTGCGAAATGGTGGCAGGCGACAGAGACAGCCGGTCGGCAAGCTCCTGACCGTACATGGGCGCGCTTTTCAGCGCCTTCAGGATCTCGATGCGCCGCTGGTCGGACAGGGATTTGAGGCGGTCGGTCAGGAACTCGCTGTTGTCGCCGTAACGCAGACCCAGCTCGTGGATGGGCTGGCGCAGCAGACCGATCATCAGGTAGGCGGGCGCACCGGGCGCGGTGTGATCCCAGATAACGCCCATGCCGCCGAAATTGTTCGCCATGGGGCAGACCACCAGATTGTCGAGGTAGGTCGTGGAGGTCATGCCCAACTGTTCCAGCAGCGACATGGGATCGTTCTGCAGGGCTTGCCGCGCTGCGGAGACGGTCTGCCGGATCAGCGGCTGAAGCTGCGCATCATATTTTTTCACGACCGGCTCGGCCAGCACCGCGAGCTGGCGGTATTTTGCATAAAAGCGCTCCGGCTCCTGCCAAAGTCTGGCGCAGACCCATTTGGTCTGGTTGCTGCACGGGAAGCACTCCAGAAACGCCATCAGGGAGTGAAGATCCGAGACGCTGTCCAGCGCCGCCAAAGAGCAGTTCAGCGTCAGGGCGATGAGCCGCCGGCACAGCAGCGGGTCGAAAACCAGATGCTCCTGCTGGTGCTCCAGGAAGAAAAAGCTCCATGCCAGCAGATTTTCCACCTTGGAATTGCGGTAGAACATCTCGCTCCAAAGCTCCTCCCGCGGCTCCAGAAGCTCCAGAAGCTCCTGCTCCATCGGCTTGAGCGGCTGCACCAGTTCATCAATCACCTGCAGCGGGATGTTGAATCTCTCCGCGCAGGAGGCAATGGCGTTTTCCAGAGAAGAGGGAATGGTGCCGTCGCTGCAATTCCGCTCCAGCAGGAGGATCGCCTCCACCGCCGGATTCAGATGTGCCTGAATACTGATACTCATAATACTCCTCCTGAACAGTGACGCGCGCACGAAACGGCCCGCGGTCTGCAACGTTTTTATTGTATCACATGACCCGTGGTGCTTGCAATGGTTAAAGTGTACAATTTTATCGAAGGATAAAGAAGCAACTTTGACAAACGTCGAAAATAAAACAGAAAAAATGGAATTGACATTTGATGATAGTCGTAGTATATTATAGTAAATTTGGTGAAAGCCATCGAATCGTTCGATGAATGTTTGACAAGCCAAATGGGTGCAAGCCTGAATCACAAGAAAGGGAAGTGGAAGTATGAAAACAAGCAAACGGATCATTGCGATCCTGCTGTGCCTCGTGCTGACCCTGTCCTGCCTCCCCGGCACGATCTTTGCCGCCGACACCGTGAGCGTCGACGGCGAAGCGGTCAAGCCGGAGCTGGTCGGGAAGCTCTCGACCGACGGCGTGGACAACGTCGTGGAGCTGGAGGGCGGCGAATGGACGCTCACCGAGCAGGAGCCGGAGCAGATCGGCACCGGCGACACGCTCTACAGCGCGAATGACATGGTGACGGTCATCGTCGTCATGGAGGAAGAGCCGCTCGTGAAGCAGGCCGAGGCAATGGATCTGAGCAGCGATATCGCAGCCTATCTGACCACCGCGGAGGGCTCCGCTGCGGACCGGGCGCTGCTGCGCAGCCATGCCGACGCCAAGGAGAGCATCCTCACGCTCTGCGGCGGCAAAGCCAGCGACAGCAATTCCTTTGATTACACCGCCGTGCTCAACGGCTTCTCGCTGGAGATGCCCTACGGCATGATCGAGAAAGCCGAGCAGCTCCCCGGTGTCAAGCGCATCACCCCGGTCACTTATTATAATGTGCCCGAGGATCAGAGCAGCTATGACGTGGCGATGAACAACAGCAACGGCATGATCGGCGCCGATCTGGTGAATCAGGATCTGTCCTACGCGGGCCATGACGGCGCAGGCGCGGTGGTCGCCATTCTGGACACCGGTCTCGACACCGACCACGAGGCATTCTCCGTGATGCCCGGAACCGTGGCCTACACCGAGGAAGAAATGCTGGCGCTGGTCGCCGGCACGAAGCTGTCCTCCGGCATCACGGACGGCAGCGAGACCTATGTCAACGCCAAGGTGCCCTACGCCTATGACTACGCCAACAAGGATACGAACGTCAACGGCGACATCGATCACGGCGTGCACGTCGCGGGTACCATCGCGGGCAACAACGGCGAGGACTTCTTCGGCGTCGCGCCCAACGCGCAGCTCATGATCATGAAGGTCTTCTCGGACGGCAACGGCTCCACCGGCGACGACGTTATTACCGCCGGTCTGGACGACGCGGTCAAGCTGGGCGCGGACTCCATCAATATGTCCCTCGGCTCTGCCGCCGGCTTCAACTGGTACCGCGAGACCGAGGATGAGGTCTACAACAACTGCTGGGACGCGGGCATCAACCTGATGGTCGCCGCCGGCAATGACACCAGCGCCTCCTATGCCAACCAGTACGGCAACGGCCTCGCCATGGCCGACGCGATGGACAACTCCATCGTCGGCAGCCCCTCCACCGGCTATGAGGCCATGTCCGTGGCCAGCGTCCAGAACTGCGCCGTGGAGAGCGACTATTTCCTGCTGGGCGACGAGAAGATCGCCTTCGGGCAGATGGTCTACGCGCCCACGAGCGCGATGGGCAGTATGTGGTCGCAGATCACCAACTGGAGCAGCACCAGCCTGACGTTTGAATACGTCGTCGTCCCCGGTTTCGGCGCGGAGGAGGACTACGCGGAGCTGGGCGACCTGACCGGCAAGCTCGCGCTCATCCAGCGCGGCCAGACGAATTTTGAGGAAAAGCTCAAGATCGCCAGAAGCCACGGCGCAAAGGGCGCCATCATCTACAATAACGCCGGTGGCTCCTTCAGCCCGGCCTACAACACCTTCAACGGCGGCATGGTCGGCATCAGCGCTGCCGACGGACAGAAGCTCATCGAGGCGGTCGCCGCAGGCAACAACTTCGTCACCTTCGGCCCGTCCACGGTCAGCGAATACCCGTGGAACACGCCCGCCGAAGAAAAGATCCCCTGGAAAGCCATTCTGCCTTCGTCCGACGCGGGACAGATGTCCTCCTTCTCCAGCGTCGGCCCGGCGACCGACCTCGGCATGAAGCCGGAGATCGCTGCGCCCGGCGGCAACATCGTCTCGTCCGTCATCGGCGGCGGATATGCCGCGATGAGCGGCACGTCCATGGCGACGCCGCATCTGGCAGGCGCGGCCGCGCTGGTGCGCAACTATCTGAAAAACGAATGGAACATCACCAACCCCACCGAGCTGCGCAACGTGACCGACGCGCTGCTGATGAGCACCGCCGTCCCCGCCCGCAACGAGACGGGCGACGAGTACGGCCCGCGCTGGCAGGGTGCAGGCGTGGTCAACGTGTATAACGCGGTGACGAGCGGCGCTTACCTGACCGTGGACAACCCCGACCCGACCGACAGCTCCGTGGTCGTGACCCGTCCGAAGGCCGAGCTGGGCTGGAACAAGTACGGCGTTTACAAATTCTCCTTTGACATTCACAATATTTCCGATGCGGACATCACCTACACCCTGTCCGCCGTGTCCCTGTCCGAGGGCGTCACCGTGCAAAGCGGCATCGCCTTTGCCGACGGCGTCACCCGCCGTCTGGGCGAGGAGGACTTCAAGATGACCTTCTCCTGCGCGGACCGCAACGGTACCGTCACCGTCGGCGCAGGCCAGACCGTTACCGTCACCGCGACCCTGACCCTGAGCGGCAGCTACCTCAAAGAGCTGTTTGCCAACTTTGAAAACGGCAACTATGTCGAGGGCTATGTCTACCTCCAGCCGACCGAGGGCGTGACCCTGACGCTGCCGTACCTCGGCTTCTGCGGCGACTGGACGAACGCCGGCACCGTCTTCGAGGGCGCTCCCGACACCGCGTGGCAGCTCCAGCCGACCGTGTTCGCAACGGTCAACGCCAACGGCTCCGGCTACTACCTCGGCGAGAATGCCTATTACGAGGCCGATCCCTACAACTACGACCGTCTGGCGTTTTCCACCAAAATCGGCGATGTGCCGCAGACGCTGGCGATCCTCCTGACGACCCGCCGCAACCTGACGGACTTCTCCGTCAAGATCACCGACGACAGCGGCGAGACGCTCTGGGGTCTCGGCAGCAAGTACCTGACCAAGAGCTACTATTACATCAACGGGCAGACTTACATCAACACGCAGATCATCACCGACGGCTGGACTGGCCGTGCCTTCAATGAGGAAACCGGCCTGTATGACGGTGAATACCTCCCGACCGGCAAGTATTACGACCTGACCTTCTCCGGCAACACCGCCCAGAGCGATGCCACGACCTCCGTGACCTATCCCGTCTGGCTCGATGCCGGTGCGCCGGAGATCAGCAACATCCAGTGCTATGTCGACGAGACCGACGGCGTGTTCAAGCTGGCCTTTGACGTACAGGACGACCACTATGTCCGCGTCGTCAACATCATCGACTCCACCAATTCTTACCTGCTGACCTACACCGTGGAGAACTTCGCGCAGATCGAGGAGCAGGGAAGCAAGAGCAAGGTCATCATGGATCTGGACGGCCTGTGCGAGTTCCTGAAGGACAACGGCCTGAACCCCGGCCGCATCAAGCTGTCCGTCTCCGACTACGCGCTCAACAACGCTGAGGTCTATGTCGACCTCGGCCCGCAGTACCTGAGCCTGAGCAACATGACCGTCGCCGTGGGCGACAGCCAGACCATGTCCCTGCGCGTCCTGCCTGCCCGTCTGGCCGACAGCCTCAAGCTGACGTGGACGAGCGAGGATGAGACCGTTGCCACCGTGGACGAAAACGGCGTCGTCACCGGCGTTGCCAAGGGGCAGACCGTCATCACCGTCAAGGCCGACAGCGGCCTGTCTGCCAGCGCGGTCGTCACCGTGGGCGACGAGACCCTGCCGCCGGAGGAGCCGGAGACGCCGGATCCCGACGCGACCGTCGACAAGCCCTCTGCCGAGGCGGCGCCCGACGTGTGGGACACCCGCGTGAGCGCCAGCGAGACCGACCTGCTCGGTCAGACCTTTGAGGCCGACGGCCTGTGGTTCAAGATCACCGGCGCGGACACCGTCCAGATCATCCGCAACCCCAATGTTACCAGCGACTATGCCAACCCCTATCCCGAGCTGCCTGCCGAGCTGACGATCCCCGGAACCGTGAGCTACGAGGGCACGGACTACACCGTCACGACGGTCGGCCCGAGAGCCTTTATGATGTGCAGCCACCTGACCTCCATCACCCTGCCCGATTCCATCCGGGTCATCGGCGACTATGCGTTCCAGCTTGCGTGGTCGAACGCCAAGCTGACGTCCATCAATCTGCCGGAGGGACTGGAGGAGGTCGGCAACAACGCCTTCTATGGCAGCGGCAACGCGGACTTCAAGCTCCCGTCCACGCTGCGCTATATCGGCACCTATGCCTTCAGCTTTACCGGCATTACCGAGGTCTCCTTCGGCGAGAGCATTGAGAGCGTCGGCGCACGCGCCTTCGCCAACTGCTACAAGCTGACCAAGGCGGAGCTTCCCGTCGCCGCACAGGATACCGAGGCGATCTATATGAGCTGCACCGCGCTGACGGACGTGACGATCGAGGCGGGCGTGGAGCACACCCCGATGAATGCCTTCTACGGCGACAAGGCGCTTGCCGAGATCGACATCCCCGAGGGCGTTAAGGAGATCGGCTATGCCTCGTTCTACATGACCGGCCTGCGCGCCATTGAGCTTCCGTCTACCTGCACCACCATCGGCGACTATGCCTATGCGTCTCTGGACAACTGCTATGACTTTGTCATTCCCGATTCCGTCACCTATGTCGGCAGCAATGTGTTCTATTGGAGCAAGTATGTCCGCTCCATCACCTTTGGCGCAAATGTGGCCTATGTCGGCGACAATGTAATGAGCAGCTTCTTCTTCCATCCGGATGTCGAGCGCGTCATTCCCGAGGTCAGAAGCGCCACCGCCGGCGCGGCTGTCCGCCGCAGCGGCTATGTCGGCCAGATGACCAGAGACGGCCTGCCCTTCGAGGTCTACTCCGGCGCTCCGTTCACCATCGACGGCATCGACTATATGCCCATCTCCGCCACGGAGGTCATGGTCACCGGCTATGACCAGTCAACGGTGGTCGGCGTTGTCAACATCCCCGAAACGGTCACCTGCGAGGGCGACGAGACGACCTATACCGTCACCGCCGTTGCAGACCGCCTGTTCAGCCAGAAGTACAACATCACCGAGGTGCACCTGCCCGACACCATCACTACCGTCGGTGAGCGTGCCTTTGACCAGATCCACGCGCTGGAGTATATCAACATCCCCGCCTCCCTGACCACGCTCACCGGCCGTCAGCCCTTCGGCTACGGCGGCTGGGACAATCTGGAGTGGAGCGGCATCTGGAATCCGGAAACGCTGGTCGTCCCCTCCGGTCTGACGACGTGGAATGAGAGCGCGTTCTCCGGCAACCACTATACCAAGGCCATCCTGTCCGAGGGCCTGGAGATGGTCGGCTCTTACGGTCTGTCCAACAACGCCGCTTTGACTGAGGTTGAGATGGCAAGCACCGTCAAGTACCTGAAGAACAACGCCTTCTCCAACTGCACCGCGCTGACCTCTGTTGAACTGCCGGAGGGTCTGCTCTACATCGGCACGCAGGCGTTCCAGAACGACCCGCTGACCTCCGTCAGCCTGCCGGATTCCCTGCAGTACATCGGGCCGCAGGCGTTTGAAGCCTACAAGTATGATTACAGCACCTATCCCGCCATCACCACCTATGTCGGCGTGCCGGAGATCACCGTCCCCGGCGGCGTCATCGGCCTCGGCTGGAACGCCTTTGCCAAGGAGGCAAAGGTCACGACCACGCTGGGCAGCCAGAAGAATCTGGTCGTCGAGCGCTGCAACCTCAATGTGCTTCCCAACGTCTGCTGGGACGGCAGAACCGACATCCCCGCCGGTGACTACTCTATCATCCCGGAGGGCACGACCATCCGTCTGGGCGACAACGTGACCATCGACGGCGAGCTGCGCATCGAGGGCGCGCTGATCGTGCCGTGGGATCTTGAACTGACCGTCGGCGAGGGCGGCAAGATCGTCGGCTCCGAGAACATCACCTACGAGACCTGCAAGCATCCGAACACCTCCACCGTCACCGTCGAGGCGACCTGCACCGAAGACGGCAGCGTCACCGTCGTCTGCGACGATTGCGGCGCGGAGCTGTCCGTTGAGAAGCTCCCGGCAAAGGGCCACACCGAAGAAGTCCGCAACGCGCAGGAAGCCACCTGCACCGAAGACGGCTACACCGGCGACACCTACTGCTCTGTCTGCGGCGAGCTGCTGGAAAAGGGCGAGGTCATCCCCGCGCATTGCGCCTCGGCTGCCTACACCGATCTGGACACCGATAGCTGGTATCATCCCTACACCGACTATGTCATCGACAACGGCCTCATGGGCGGCGTCGGCGATGCGCAGTTCGACCCGGACGGCGTCATGACCCGCGCAATGCTCGTCACCGTCCTGTACCGCATGGCAGGTTCGCCCGCCGTTGACGGCAAGACCGGCTTCACGGATGTCCCGGCGGATGCCTACTACGCCGACGCCGTCGCGTGGGCGAAGGAGCAGGGCATCGCCCTGGGCGTGACCGCAACGACCTTCGAGCCGGAAAAGGCGGTCACCCGTGAGGAGGCTGCGACCTTCCTGTACCGCTATGTGACCGCAACGTCGGGCAAGCCCGAAGCCGGAGACGGCGACCTGTCCGTGTTCCGCGACGCGGACAAGGTGCAGGAATACGCGAAGGAGGCTATGACCTGGGCGGTCGGCGAGAGTCTGTTCGGCGGCTTCCCCAACGGCACGCTCCAGCCTGCGGTCGGCCTGACCCGCGCACAGATGGCAAAGCTGCTGACCCTTCTGGATCAAAATTTCTGAGTTTACCCCCCTTCATTCAAAGGCGCGTCCCCGGAAAACCGGGGGCGCGCTGCGCCTTCCGGGGAAGGATGTTTTTCGTCAGAGGGATATTGACTTTCCTGACACAGCGTTGTAGAATAAGAAATAGAAAACGAATTGGGGGGCGGAATTATGGAAGAAATGACACATTATGACACCTTAACGCTCTGCCCGGACTACCGCTTTGTGCGCGTGGTCAGCAAGGATGGCGTCTTTTATGACCTGATCCGCAAATGGCGCTCACGCGAGCACGTTTTCCGCCTGCAGCAGACCTACCCGGAGGCAAAGACCATCGGGCGGGCGTTCGTGCCGCCGTGTGTCTGCCGGGACTTCACCGAGCTGGACGGACCGGACAACTTCCGCAAGAGCGTCTGGAAAAACGGGACGCAGTTCCTCTTCCCGCTGGAGCCGAAGGATGCCGCCCTCCTGGAAAAAACCGAAAAATGAAGCCTGTGCCGGTGTTCCGTGCGGAACACCGGCATAGTTTTTTGCCCCGGTGCATAGGCTTGACCGAGGTGATGATGATGCGGACATTTTTACGGAGAAATCTGCCGCTTCTGCTGGTGCTGGCGGTGCTGACGGCGCTGACGGTCGTGGCGTGCGCACGGAATCGGGCGGCGGTCACGACCGGCTCGTGGGGACTGAGCTTCCGGGAGGAGGGTCAGCCGCCCGCCGGCAACACGGGAAGCGAACAATTGAAGCAATATAACGCGGCGTTTCTGGGCGATACGACGAAAAAGGTCATCTACCTGACCTTCGATGCGGGCTATGAAAACGGCTGCACGGAGAAGATCCTCGATACCCTGCAAAAGCACCACGTTCCGGCGGCGTTTTTTCTCGTCGGCAACTATATCGAGCAGAACCCGGAGCTGGTCAAGCGCATGGTCGCGGAGGGGCACACGGTCGGCAACCATACCTACCACCATTACGATATGTCCAAGATCTCCGACCGGGCAACGTTTGAGCGGGAGCTGACCGATTTGGAGACGCTTTACAAGCAGACGACCGGCGAAACGATGAAAAAATACTACCGCCCGCCGCAGGGCATCTATTCCGAGCAGAATCTGCAAATGGCAAAGGAGCTGGGCTACCGCACGGTCTTCTGGAGCCTTGCCTATGTCGACTGGCTCAACGACGACCAGCCGACCTCGGAGCAGGCGTTTTCCAAGCTCATCCCGCGCATCCACAACGGCGCGGTCGTGCTGCTGCACAGCACCTCGCAGACCAATGCCGCCATTCTCGACGAGCTGCTCACGCGCTGGGAGGAGCTGGGCTACGAATTTGCGCCCATCGACGCCCTGTTCGCGCAGGGGGAGCAGCAAGGATGAGCGTGAAAGCCAGAAAATAATCCGTGCATGCTTTTTTTACGGGAACGCTTGACAGCCGCCGAACGCTGTGTTATCATCGAAATGAGCGATAATGAGCGATAATGAATGGAGGCGTCACAATGAAATACTGGCAGAGAGAACAGGCGGTCTTGCAGGCGCTCAAGGAACAGGGCGCGGTGTCGATGACGGATGTGTGCGCCATGACCGGCGCGTCGGTGGCGACGGTGCGGCGCGATTTCGACGAGATGCAGGCAAAGGGCTTGGCTGAGCGCACGCACGGCGGCCTGCGCCTGCCGCAGAAGCAGCCGGAGCGCAGCCGCTATGTCAACGGCACCGAGATCCTCGACGCCATCGACAGGGAAAAGCAGACCATCGCGCGGGAGGCTGCCGCGCAGGTGCGCGCCGGGGAATCCATCTTTATCGGCGCAGGCAAGACCTGCAATATGCTCGCGGCGCTGCTGCGCGATGTCGAGCGCCTGACTGTGGTCACGACGTCCATCACGGCTGTTTTGGAGCTGGCCGCGTGCCCGAACATCTCGGTGACGCTGCTCGGCGGCGACGTCCACACGGGCAAAAACTACATCGAGACGCTCGACCCGGACATCGCGCACGTCCTGCGCGGCTATTATTTTGATAAGGTATTCCTCACGGCGGAGGGCTTCGACCTCGAGCGCGGCTACACTGTGCAGGACAAAAACCGCACCGGGCTTTACACCCAGCTTTCGCGCATGACGCGCCGGCTTTATATGCTGCTCGACAGCGCGAAGTTCGACCGCCGCGCCTTTGCCACCATGTTCCCGCCGGAAAAGCTCTGCCGCGTCATCAGCACGCAGAATATGCCGCAGAAGTTCTCCGATTTTTACGCGAGACAGGGGATACCGTGTACGCTCCTGCCAACAGAATGAGCGATTTTGAGCGATTTTCCGCTGAATCTTGCGCGTTTGCGTTTCGCGCAGCGTTCGGCGGAATTTATTTTTTGCATATTTTCAACAATAGTTTGATGAATAAATTGGCGAATGTGCCGAAATCCATCGAATGTACGGTTCGGATATTGACATTGGGCGCGTTTTGTGGGATGATGAGAGCGGATAAAAAGGTTATGAAAAAAATGAGCGATTTTGAGCGATTTGAAACGGAGTATTTGCAATGGAAAATGAAGGCATTGTTGAATTGTATCAGCCGCGGCATACGCTGATCGGCCGCGACGGGATCACGATGATCCCACATTTCCTGAACCGCCTCGGCGCGAAGAAGGTCCTCGTCGTCACGGATAAGGGCCTCGTCAAGATCGGCACGGCGGGAAAGGTCACCGCCGTCCTCGACGATGCGGGGATCGAGTATCTGGTCTTCGACGGCGTTGAGCCGAATCCCACGACGAAGATCGTTTATGCCGCGCTTGATTTTTATCAGAAGAGCGGCTGCGGCGCGCTCATCGCCATCGGCGGCGGCTCGCCGATCGACGTGGCAAAGGCGGTCAGCATCCTTTCTGCCAACGGCGGCAAGATCGAGGACTATAACGGCGTGAACAAGTCCAAGAAGCACGGCGCGCCCGTCATCGCCGTCAACACGACGGCGGGCACCGGCTCGGAATGCACCCGCGCCTACGTCGTCACGGACACGGAGGCCAAGTCCAAGATGCTGATGGTGGACACGAACTGCCTTGCCCACCTTGCGCTGAACGACCCGATGCTGATGGTCGGTATGCCGCCTTCGCTGACGGCTGCGACGGGCATCGACGCCCTGACCCACGCCATCGAGTCCTACATCTGTAATATCCACACGCCCTATACCGACGCGCTGGCGCTCGAGGCGATCCGCCTCGTGTCCAAGGCGCTGCGCAACGCGGTGCATGACGGCTCGGACATGGTCGCCCGCACGGATATGTGTTGGGCGGAGTACATGGCGGGTCTGTCCTTCTCGAACGCCGGCCTCGGCCTGACGCACGCCATCGCGCACCAGCTCGGCGGCTTCTACAACATCCCGCACGGCCTTGCCAACGCCATCATGCTGCCGCGCGTGCTGGAATACAACCGCCCGTACTGCATGGGCCGCCTTGCCAGCGTCGCGCAGGCGATGGGCGAGAAGGTCGACAACCTCTCGGTCGACGCCGCGTCGAAGCAGGCCATCGAGGCGGTGCGCAAGCTCTGCGCCGACGTGAAGATCCCGCCGCTGTGCGAGACGAAGTTCCGCATGGAGGACATCGACACGCTGGCAAAGAACGCCCTGCTCGACACCGCCGCGCAGACCAACATCGTCCGCGCGACGCTCGACGACGTCAAGACCATCATCGCCAAGACCTACTATGAAGGCGTAGTAATGAAGAAGGTGAACGCGAATGGATAAATGTGCGGTGCAGCGGGCGGTCTCGCTCGCAACGTCGGAGGCGCTGTTTCAAAAGACGGGACGGATCTTTGTCCCCGTTGCCTCGTCCGCGCGGCACATCCACCTGTGCCGTGCCGATGTTGAGGCCCTCTTCGGCGCGGGCTATCAGCTCCGGCATTTCCGCAATCTCTCCCAGCCCGGGCAGTTCGCCTGCCAGGAGCAGCTCACGGTCGTCGGGCCGAAGGGCGAATTGAAAAAGGTACGCGTGCTCGGCCCGGAGCGCAAGGCCACGCAGGTCGAGATCGCGCTGACGGATTCCTTCGCGCTGGGCATCCGCCCGCCCGTCAGAATGTCGGGCAAGACCGCCGGAACGCCGGGCTGCACCCTCGTCGGGCCGAACGGCTCGATCACGATCAAAGAGGGCGTCATCGTCGCGGCGCGGCACCTGCACCTTTCCAAGGCGCAGGCAGCCCTGTTCGGCCTCAGCGACGGGCAGGTCGTGCGCCTGCGCAGCGAGGGCGACCGCGCGAGCGTGCTTGAAAATGTCGTCGTCCGCGCGGGCGACGGGCATGATATGGAAGTCCACATCGACACCGACGAGGCGAACGCCATCGCCATGAGCGGCACGACGATGATGGAGGTTTTGAAGTAA
>CAMEMX010000026.1 GCA_945927915.1 uncultured Clostridia bacterium | reverse complement strand
CAAAGAGGGACGCCGGGCGGCGTCCCTCCTGCGGGGTATGGAATTATTCGTTGTCGGTGCTCTGCGCAGCCTTGCCGCCGGCAAAGCCCGCGACGAGCGCCTGCAGGTCGATGCCAGTGGACTCCTTCAGGCCGTCGACGACCTGATTGGCGCTGCCCATGACGTCCTTGATGAGGCGCGTGGCGTTGCCGTCGCCGTACATGACGATCTTGTCCGTCTGCGACAGCGGCGCAGCCGCGCCCTTGACGACCTCAGGCAGGGCGTTGAGGTACATTTCGAGGATGGACGCCTCGCCCATCTTCTTCTGCGCCTCGGCCTTCTTCTCGATAGCCTCCGCCTCCGCGATGCCCTTGGCGCGGATGCCCTCGGCCTCCTGCTCCATGGCAAAGCGCAGTGCCTCCGCCTCGGCCTTGCGGGCCTCGGCCTCCTGGAGCGCCTCGTACTTCTTCGCCTCGGCCTCGCGCTGACGCTTGATCAGCTCGGCCTCGGCCTCTTTTTCCGCCTTGTATTTCATGGCGTCGGCCTGCTTGCGGATCTCGGCGTCGAGCTTACGCTCGCGCAGGGCGATCTCCTTCTCGGCCAGCTCCGCCTCTTTTTCGCGGCGGGCGATGTCTGCGTTGGCGCGGGAGATTTCGATAGTCTTGCGCTGATTTTCCTGCTGGATGGAGTATGCGGCGTCGGCCTCCGCCTTCTTGGAGTCTGCCATGACCTGCATCTCCGCCTGCTGGACGCTCAGTGCGGCGTTCTGCTCGGCGATCTTCTTGTCGGCCTCGACCTTGATGGCGTTTGCCTGCTGCTGCGCCTCTGCCGTGGCGATGGCGATGTCGCGCTGGGCGTTGGCCTTGGCGATCTGGGCGTTCTTGCGGATCTGCTCGACGTTGTCGATGCCCATGTTTTCGATCGTGCCGGCGTTGTCGCGGAAGCTCTGGATGTTGAAGTTGACGACCTCAATGCCGAGCTTCTGCATATCGGGCACGACGTTTTCGGTGATCTTTTTCGCAACACCCTGGCGATCCTGCACCATTTCCTTCAGACCGACCGAGCCGACGATCTCACGCATATTGCCCTCAAGCACCTGCGTGACGAGCGAGACAAGCTCTGCGCGGTTCATGCCCAGCAGCGCTTCCGACGCACGCAGCAGCAGCGTCGGGTCGGACGAGACCTTGACGTTGGCGACGCCGTCAACGCTGACGTTGATGAACTCGTTCGTGGGAACGGCCTCGGACGTCTTGACGTCGACCTGCATGACGCGCAGGGAGATCTTATCCACGCGCTCGAAGAAGGGCACGCGCCAGCCGGCCTTGCCGATGAGGATGCGGCGTTTGCCGAGGCCGGAGATGATGTAGGCGGTGTCGGGAGGTGCCTTCAGATAGCCGGCGATCAGCAGCAGGATCAGCAAAATTGCGGCGATTACGGGGATGATGACAACGGGGCGAAGTAATGTTTCAAGCATACGAATCCTCCTTTTTTCTATGTATATGTTTTGGACGGGTGGACTTGCGCGCGCACAAAAGGGAACAAAAAAAGACTTTTACCACACGGATGGTGCGATAAAAGTCTTGTTGAATCTTTTCGAGATCTGTCCCGCCAGGCCGGAGCCGTGATGATGACGGAGACAACACCGCCAAACGCGGTGCAACTACTCCCTTTCGATGGAATTAGTATATCATGCCGCAAATGCCCTGTCAAGAGATTTCGGGCAAATATTTTTTTGCGCAAAGCCGCACCGAAGCGGGAACTTTTTCCCCGGGCTTCCGTCCAATTGGCAGTATAACCCATGCGGAAGGAAGTGACGCATCATGCAGGGAAAGAGCAAATGCAAAATTCTGAAGCAGATCCGGCAGGCCATCGCCGACGAGAACGACATCCCGCTCGTCACGCGGGAATGCACCCATCAGGGAACGTGCAGCGGCACCTGCCCGACGTGCGAGCAGGAGGTGCGCTATCTGGAGCAGCAGCTTGCACAAAGGCAGTCGCTGGGCAAGCGCGTCACGGTGGCTGCGCTTGCTGCGGGATTGCTCGCGTCTCTGACGGGCTGCCCCGCGCCGCAGACACCTGAGGCATCGTCTGAGAGCACGGCGCTGATGACGGAGAACACCCGGCAGACGGAGGAGGACATCTATCAGGTCGTCGGGATCGTACCGATGACGGAAGAAGCTACCGAGCTTGACGGAGAGCTGCCGGAGCCGAGCACCGACGCCGAGATCCCGCCCCAGCCGACGGAGGAGCCGTTCGAGCTGGCCGGGGACGTCGCCTATATTCCGGACGAGACGGATGCGCCTGTCGATGCGCCGGAGGAAGCGGATGACTGAGCCGCTGTTCCCGCTGCTGCGCATCGCGCGCCTGCGCATGGAGGTCGACGGCGAGGGCGTGACGACGCTGGTCGCGGGTGCGGGCTGTCCGCTTGCGTGCCGATGGTGCCTCAACGCCGCCGTGCTGCGCGAAAAGCCGACGCCCGTCACCGCGCAGGCTCTTTACGACCGCGTCAGGATCGACGACCTCTATTTTCGCGCGACGGGCGGCGGCGTGACCTTCGGCGGCGGCGAAAGCCTGCTGCATGCGGCGTTTTTGCAGGCTTTTCGGAAGCGCTGCGGCGACGCGTGGCGCATTTACGCCGAGACGTCGCTGCACGTTCCCCGCGCGCTTGTCGCGTCCGCGGCGGAAACGGTGGACGGCTTCATCATCGACATCAAGGACATGAATCCTGAGATCTACCGCCGCTATACGGGCGCAGATGCGCGGCTCGTCCGGGAGAATCTGGCCTTTTTGCTGGAAAACGTCGGGCCGGAGCGGCTTCTGGTGCGCGTGCCGCTGATCCCGGAATGCAACACACAAGCAGACTGCGACGAAAGCGAGCGGCTGCTGCGGCAGATGGGTGTAACGCGCATCGAGCGCTTTTCCTATATCCGCCGCGAGGTCGTCTCCTCATAATTCTTCCCGGGCTGTCCGCACGACGACGGACAGCCCGTTTTTTTATAAAAATTTGCCCGGCAGGAGCCGGGCAGTGCCCCGTGCGGGTTGACTTCAAAGGCGGAATCGGGTATGATATTCTCACAAAGATATATGCAAAGGAGCATTTCAATGAACAACAAAAAGATCACCGATACCATCCTTTATCTCGGCGTCAACGACCATGAGGTCGATCTGTTCGAAGGGCAGTATGTCGTGCCGAACGGCATGGCGTACAACTCCTACGCCATCGTCGACGAGAAGGTCGCCATCATGGACACGGTCGACGCCCGCTTTACCCACGAATGGCTCGACAACATCCAGAACGCCCTCGGCGACCGCAAGCCCGACTACCTGATCGTGCAGCACATGGAGCCGGATCACTCCGCCAACATCGCCGAGTTTATGAAGCTCTACACCGACGCGACGATCGTCTCGTCCGCCAAGGCGTTCGCCATGATGCAGAATTTCTTCGGCACGGATTATGCCGACCGCCGCGTCGTCGTGGGCGAGGGCTCGACGCTTTGCCTCGGCAAGCACACGCTGACCTTCGTCACCGCGCCGATGGTGCATTGGCCCGAGGTCATCGTGACCTATGATTCGCTGGACAAGGTGCTCTTCTCCGCCGACGGCTTCGGCAAGTTCGGCGCCCTCGACGTGGAGGAGGACTGGGCCTGCGAGGCGCGCAGATACTACATCGGCATCGTCGGCAAGTACGGCGCGCAGGTGCAGGCGCTGCTGAAAAAGGCCGCCACGCTCGACATTCAGAAGATCCTCCCGCTGCACGGCCCCATCCTTACGGAAAATCTCGGCTATTATCTCGGCCTGTATCAGACCTGGTCGTCCTACGACGTCGAGAGCGAGGGCATCGTCATCGCCTACACCTCCGTCTACGGCCACACCCGCAAGGCCGTCGAGCTGCTGGCCGAAAAGCTGAAGGCCAAGGGCTGCCCGAAGGTCGTCGTGCATGACCTCGCCCGCACCGACATGGCAGAGGCCGTCGAGGACGCGTTCCGCTACGGCCGTCTCGTCCTCGCCACGACCACCTACAACGCCGGCATTTTCCCCTTCATGCGCACCTTCATCGACCACCTGACCGAGCGCAATTTCCGCAACCGCACCGTGGGCCTCATCGAAAACGGAAGCTGGGCGCCCATCGCCGCGAAGACCATGCGCAATATGCTGGCCGAATGCGAGAACCTGACCTTCACGGACACCACCGTGCATATCCGTTCGGCGCTGAACGACGAGAGCAAGGAGCAGCTTGAAAAGCTCGCAAACGAGCTGTGCCGCGATTACCTCGCCCAGCAGGACAGCACCGCCAACAAAAACGACCTCACCGCCCTGTTCAACATCGGCTACGGCCTGTATGTCGTCACCTCCAACGACGGCAAGCGCGACAACGGCCTGATCGTCAACACCGTCTCGCAGGTGACGAACACGCCCAACCGCGTCGCCGTGACGATCAACAAGCAGAACTACTCCCACCACGTCATCCGCCAGACCGGCATCATGAACCTCAACTGCCTGTCCGTCGACGCGCCGTTCTCCGTCTTCGAGTGCTACGGCTTCCGCAGCGGCCGCAACGTCGACAAGTTTGCGGGCGAGACGCCCCTGCGTTCGGACAACGGTCTGGTCTTCCTGCCGCGTTACATTAACTCTTTCCTGTCTCTGAAGGTCGAGCAGTATGTCGACCTCGGCACGCACGGGATGTTCATCTGCAGCATCACCGAAGCGCGTGTCCTGTCGAACCTCGAGACGATGACCTACACCTATTATCAGAAGAACGTCAAGCCGAAGCCCGCTACCGAGGGCAAGAAGGGCTACGTCTGCAAGGTCTGCGGCTATGTCTACGAGGGCGACGAGCTGCCCGAGGATTTCATCTGCCCGCTGTGCAAGCACGGCGCCGCGGACTTCGAGCCGATCGCCTGAGATGGGCGCGCTCAAACGCGAGGATTACGCCGAGCCGTCCTGCCCGCTGTGCACAGACGGGCTGGACGGCAAGCGTCCGGTGCGTCCCATCGACCTGCGCCGCATGACGGACAGGCTCAACGCCTACCTTGACCGCAACGACTACGACGCCGCCGAACGGCACCTGCGCTTCTGGCTTGCCGAGGCGCAGGCCGGCAACGACGAGCGTGGCGCCCTCGGCGTTCTGAACGAGCAGATGGGGCTTTACCGCAAGCGCGGCAAGCGTGAAGAAGCGCTCGCAGCCGTCCGGCGCGGGCTTTCCCTGCTGGCTTCGCTGGGACTGCAGGGCACGCTGACGGCGGCGACTACCTTCGTCAACGCCGCAACGGTCTATAAGGCCTTCGGCATGGCGGCGGACGCCCTGCCGCTCTATGCCGCCGCGCGGGAGATCTATGAAAGGGAGCTGCCCGCAGACGACGCCCGTCTGGGCGGGCTTTACAACAACATGGCGCTGGCCCTTGCCGATCTGCACCGCTTCCGCGAGGCGGAGGACTGCTACCGCAGGGCGCTTTCGGTCATGGCGCGGGTCGAACACGGCGAGGCGGAGGCCGCAATCACTTACCTGAACATGGCTGACCTTGCCGCGCAGGAGCTGGGGCTTCTGGAATCCGATGCGCTCGTTACGGCTTATCTGGATAAGGCCGAGGCGCTTTTGCTCACGCCCGGCCTGCCGCGCAACGGCTACTACGCCTTCGTCTGCGAGAAGTGCGCGCCGACCTTCGATTATTTCGGGCGGTTCGCCTTTGCCGCGGAGCTGCGGGCGGTATCGGAGGAGATCTATGCGCGGAATTGAGCTTTGCCGCGGGTTTTACGAGGCGTTCGGCGCGCCGATGCTGCACGAGCAGTTTCCGCAATACGAAGAGGTCATCGCCGTCGGTCTGGCCGGTGCCGGCTCCGAGTGCTTCGGCTACGACGACGAAGTCTCCCGCGACCACGATTTTGAGCCGGCGTTCTGCCTGTTTTTGCCCGACGAGGACGTGATCGACCGCCGCACGGCCTTCCTTTTGGAGCGCGCCTACGCGAGGCTGCCAAAGGAGTTCGGCGGCGTTGCGCGGCTGCGCGTCAGCCCCGTCGGCGGCAGTCGCCACGGCGTTTTGCGCATGGACGACTTTTTCCGCGAAAAGACCGGCCACCCGGGCAGGATCACCGACCTCACGGCGTGGTTCTCCGTCCCCGAGCAGGGGCTTGCCGAGGCGACGAACGGCGAGGTCTTCCGCGACGACGTCGGGCTTTTCACCTCCATCCGCAGCGCGCTGCGGTATTTCCCGTCCGACGTGCGCAACAAAAAGCTCGCCGCCCGTCTGCTGCTCATGGCGCAGTCGGGGCAGTACAATTACGCCCGCTGCCTCGCGCACGGCGAAAGCGCCGCAGCGCAGCTTGCCGCCGCGGAGTTCGTGCGCCACACGCTTGCGGTCATTTTCCTGCTCAACGAGCGGTATCTGCCCTATTACAAATGGCAGTTCCGTGCCCTGCGGGCGCTGCCGCTCCTTCCGGAGCTGGCGCAGCCGTTGGAGTTCCTGCTCACCACGGGCAACGATGCGCCTCTGGCGGAGCAAAAGGTCGGCGTGATCGAGGACATCGCGTTCCGGATCATCTCCGCCTTACAGGCGCAGAGCCTCACCGACGCCGTCTGCGGCGATCTGGAGAAGCACGCCTACTCCGTCAATGACCGCGTCGCAGATTCCAACCTCCGCAACGCACATATCCTGTTCGCAGCCGAATAAAAATCAGCAGCAGCCGTGATCGGCTGCTGCTGTTGCTTTATTTGGCTTTTTCCAGCAATTCCCGTTGGAGTTTCTTGGTCAGCTTGCCGAAGACGAGCCGGTAGGAGCAGTCGCACAGGTCGCGCAGGACGTCCTCCGGCACGTCGCCGTCGAGGAACACCGAGATCCAGTGCCGCTTGTCGCAGTAGAAGCCCGGAATGATGTCCGGGAATTCCGCGCGCAGCAGCTCTGAACGGAGCGGGTCGCATTTGAGCGTCAGCAGCTCACGGCAGTCGTAGCCCTTATGCTCCGGTCCCGGCTGGCAGGTCGCCGCGAACAGCTTGCCGCCGACCTGATAGCGCCACCACTGCCATTCGAGCTTATAGTCCTTCACCGTGCCGGTCTTTGCCTGCAGATAGGCGTCGAGCCATTCGTATTTGTTCATACTTTCTCCAAAAACGCAGCGGATGCCCAGGAGGGCATCCGCTGAAATACTGTGGATTATTCTTCCTCGTTCTTCTTGGCGTCCTCGATGATCTTCGCCTGATTCATCTGCGGGACTTCCTCGTAACGGACGAACTTGAGGGAATAGGAGCCTCTGCCCTGCGTCATGGAGCGCAGGTCGATGGCATAGCTGCTCATTTCACCGATGGGGACTTCGGCGTCAACGACCTGCCAGCCACGGTTTTCGGGATCGGGGTTCATGCCCATAACACGACCGCGGCGCTTGTTGAGGTCGCCGATGATGTCGCCCATGTTGGCGTCCGGGATGAAGACCTTCAGCTCGCCGATCGGCTCAAGGAGGGTCGGGGCGGCGGTGGGCAGACCTTCCTTGTAGGCGATGCCCGCGGCGGTCTGGAAGGCCATATCGGACGAGTCGACGGGGTGGTAGGAGCCGAAGTACAGCGTGGACTTCAGGAACACGACGGGATAGCCGGCCAGAACGCCCTTGCCGATGCAGTTGCGCAGGCCCTTTTCGACCGAGGGGATGAAGTTCTTCGGCACGCAGCCGCCGACGGTCTCGTCGGCAAAGATCATGTCCTCGCTCTCGCTCTGCGGCTCAAAGCGGATGTAGACATCGCCGAACTGGCCGTGGCCGCCGGACTGCTTCTTGTGACGGCCGTGGATCTCGACCTTTTTCTTGATGGTCTCGCGGTAGGCGATCTTCGCCGGGCGCAGCTCGGCCTCGACCTTATACTTGCTCAGCAGCTTGGAGATGATGACGCTCAGGTGGATGTCGCAGACACCGGCGATGATCATTTCCTTGGTCTCGGGATCGTTGCCGTAGGTGAAGGAGGCGTCTTCCTCGTTCAGCTTGACGAGACCGGAGGCGACCTTGTCCTCCTGGCCCTTGTTCTTGGCGTAGATCGCCATGCGGTAGCAGGGCTCTGCGTAGGTCATGGGCTTGACGGTGACGACCTTGCCGGGCAGGCCGAGGGTGTCGCCGGTGCGGACGGAGGCGAGCTTGGTGAACACGCCGATGTCGCCGCAGCAGACCTTGGAGGTCTTGACGTTGTCCTTGCCCTTCGGGAAGAAGGTGTTGCCGAGCTTTTCATTGTCGCCGGTGCGGGCGTTGACGACGGTCATGGTGTCCTCGATGTCGCCGGAGATGACCTTGAAGTAGGAGTTCTTGCCGTACTGGTCAGCCATGGTGTTGAAGACGAAGGCCATCGGGCTGCCGGACGGATCGAGCGCCAGCTCGGACTCGTTGCCGTCCTCGTCGACGATGACGGCGGGCTTGCCCTCGAGCGGCGAGGGAGCGAACTTCTTGAGGTTTTCCAGAAGGCGGAGCGTGCCGAGGCCGTTCATCGCGCAGCCGCAGAAAACGGGCGTGACGGTGCGCTGCCGGATGCCGTCCTTGATGCCCTTGATGAGTTCTTCCTCGGTGAACGGCTCTTCCATGAAGAACTTCTCCATGAGGGCTTCGTCGGTCTCGGCGACCTGCTCGTTCAGCTCTGCCATGTATTCTTCGATCTTATCCTCGGCGCCTGCGGGCAGGGCGATCTCCTTGCCGCTGACGTCGTAGGCCTTCTTCTCGATGAGGTCGACCACGCCGACAGCCTGCTCGCCGTTCAGGATCGGGAAGGTGAACGGGATGGCGGAAGCGCCGAAGGTGTCGCGGATGGCATCAAACGTGCCGAAGAAGTTGGCGTGCTCCTCGTCGAGCTTGGAAACATAGAACATTGCGGGCAGGTTTGCATCCGCCAGCGACTTCCAGCCCTTTTCGGTGCCGACGGCGATGCCGGACTTGGCGGTCAGGCAGATCACGCCTGCATCCGCGACGCGCAGGGACTGCACGACCTCGGCGGCAAAGTCGAAATAGCCGGGGTTGTCGAGCACGTTGACCTTGCAGCCCGCGTACTCCACGGGGATGACGGAGGTCTTGATGGAATACTGTCTCTTCTTCTCTTCGTCGTCAAAGTCGGAGACGGTGGTGCCGTCGGCACGCTTGCCGAGACGGGTGATCGCCTTCGTCAGGAAGAGCATACTCTCGCACAGGGCGGATTTGCCATCGCCGCCGTGACCGAGCAGCGCGATATTGCGGATGTCCTTCGCAGTGTACATATTGTAAAAAATCTCCTTTCTGTGCAGTCGGGAAGGGACTGCGGGCGGCATACCGTTCGTTGCCACAATTAGTTTTATTATACACGATTGAAAACAAGATTGCAATGCGTATTATCAAAAATTCGGAATAAATTGCGCGGATTTTTGTCGAAACTGCAAAAGAGGCTGCGCCGTATCCGCTCAGAAGCGAAGCAAAACAAACGAGAACAGCCAATTCAGGCAGGCCCAGACGAGCTGGAACGCGGCAAGGTGCAGCGGCGAGGCCGTCTGCGCCGAATTCCACACGAGCAGCAGCGTGCAAAGGCCAAAGCCGAGCACGCCCGCCGCAAGACTGAGCGCAAGCGACAGGCCGCTCACGCTCTTGAGCGTGCGTCCTGCTGCGACGGTCGAGGCGAACGCGCCGAAGGTGTCCTTTGCGATCAGGCCGCCCTGTCCGCCGTTTTTCTCCGGGTCGATGGCGGAAAGCCGCAGCCGCTCGGAAAGCGGCGGGAAAATGACGGATTGCGTGTCCAGCTCATACTTCGCGCCGATCAGCTCCGGCGTGATGAGAAAATCGCGCGTGGCGAGCACGACGGAGAAGCTGCGGTTTGCCAGCACGTCGCGCAGACCCTTTCGGGTCGATGGGCTGGGCTTGTACTTTACGGCGAAGATGCCGGCAAGCTCGCCATCGACGGAGACATAGACAGCCTGCCGCACGCGCGTCCCGGCGGGCATATGCACGCCCATGCTGCGCACGAAGCCCAGACTGCCGACTAAGATGACCTCTCCGGCGACCTCGGCGCCGATGCCGTTGTTGTCGTAGACACGGAGGCGCGTCGCCTGCAGGTGCTTGCCGTACTGCGCCTGCAGCAGCGTCTCAAAGAGGTCTGCCAGCGGACTGTCAGCCGCGCGGAGCGCCGCCAGCGCACCGGCGATGACGCGTCCCGCCTTATGCGCACCGAAGAGCTTCATGCCGTTCGAGGTGATGTTCGCACGCGGAAAAATGTCCTCGTCACGGAGGATGATCGTATGCTTTCCGCCGAAGAGCTTCGCGCCGTGCCAGCCGCACAGCGCGCCGCCGAACGACGAAAGCCGCCGCGCCAGCACGGAAAACGCCCCGGAAAAGCACAGCGCCCCGGCAGAGGGCATCGCGCCGAGCAGCAGCAACAGCCACGACAGGACAAAGCCGTTTTCGCCGCGCGTGCTGATCAAATAGGCCAGCGCACCGCTCAGCGGCAGCATGAGGGCGGTGTAAACGCCCAGAACGGTCTGCGCGCGGTCCGGCCGGTCGAGGCGGCGCATGAAATCGTCCACGTCGGCCTCGTCCCGGCGCAGGGAATCGGCGCGATCCAGAAGCTGTGGCAGCTCAAAAATGCCCATCGGCGCATCAAAGGCGCAGACAGTGCGCGCCGTGTAAAGCACAGCCGTCCGCCGTGCCATAGCCCCGCGCAGGAGGAAGGCAAGCAGCACGGACAGCACGGGGCAGTAGCTCTGCCCGCCCTGCGGCAGGACCTGCGCCGCGTGGACAAACGTCAGCGCGCTCACGGGCAGCACCGCCAGCGCAAGACTCGGACGCAGATGTACAAGTCCGCGCAGCCCGTCCAGCACGACGTCAAAGGCAACCAGCAGCGAAAGCGCAGCCAGCGCCAGCGACGCCCATCCGGCTGCAGCAGCCGAAAGCGGAAGATAATCCCACCCAAGGCTTCCGTAGAACAGCAGGAAAACCTGCACCGCCGCGATGAGGGCGGCGAGGGCAAAGCGCAGGCGCTGCAGGCCGAGGCCGTCCCTGCATCGGCGCAGGAGCGTCTGCGGCGTGAGCGCCGGCTCCGGCGGCGCTTCCTGCGCGGCAGGCGGCGCCTTCGGCTTCGGCGGGCGCTTTCCCCGGCGCGGCGGCGCGGGCGGCTTTTCGCGCTCCGTTCGCACGACGCCGGTGTCCTCCCGCGGCGCTTCCTGCGGCGCGGACGGCGCCTCCTGCGGTGTGCGGCGCTTATTCGGCTCCGCCGTCTTAGTCGGCGCGTCGAGATCCGGTGCAGCCGGCGCGGTTCGAATGGGTCGGAAAACCACCGTGTCGGACGTGACGCCCGGCTTTTCCGGCGCGCTCTGTGCGCCAAACTCGCGCAGGATGTCCTCGAGCTGATATTCCTCCGGCGCGTCCGCCTGATTCAGTTGTTCCGGATCGCGTCGTTTCATAAGCAATTATCCTCTCTGGCGCACGGCCTCGTAGAGCAGGATCGCGGCGGCGGCAGACGCGTTGAGCGAGGAGATGCGCCCCTTCATCGGGATGCTCACCTTAAAGTCGCACTGCTCTGCGACGATGCGGCTCATGCCGACGCCCTCGTTGCCGATGACGAC
Organism: uncultured Clostridia bacterium; assembly: GCA_945927915.1. Lineage (GTDB taxonomy): Bacteria > Bacillota > Clostridia > Oscillospirales > Oscillospiraceae > JAZOXB01. The sequence continues at coordinate 1,255 of CAMEMX010000026.1, read as the reverse complement.
GGCGGCGGGAAGGGTCAGGTCTGCCTCATACAGCGCCGTGGCGCCCCCGGCGGCCGTGCCGAAGATCCAGACGCCGCGCTGCTTCAGCTCGCGCAATGTGGCGGCGATGTTGCTCACCCGCGCCACGGGCATATACTCGATGGCGCCGGCGGACGCCTTGCCGACCACGGCGGTCAGCCCGACGCTGCGGCGCTTGGGGATGATGACGCCGTGCGCCCCGGCGCATTCTGCCGTGCGCAGGATCGCGCCGAGGTTGTGCGGGTCGGAAAGCTCGTCGCAGACGACGAGCAGCGGCGCCTCCCCTCTGCTCTCGGCGGCGGCGAGAAGCTCGTCGATCGTCGCGTATTCGTGCGCGGCGACCGAGGCGATGATGCCCTGATGCGCCCCCGTGGGGCTCATCTCGTTCAGCTTGCGCCGGTCGATGCGCACGACGACCGCGCCGGCGTCCTTTGCCATCGCCGCAAGGCGGCCCAGCGCGCGGTCGGTATCGCCGTCGGCAAGGAAGACCTTATTGATCGTTCTGCCGCTGCGGATGGCCTCGGTGACGGCGTTTCTGCCCTCGATCATGCCCTCCGGCAGCTCCTCCGCGCGCAAATGTTCGGTATCTTTTCTCATAAACGTCACGTTTCCTTATCTTTTATACTTCTGAATATTATAACAAAGATTCCTCCCGGAAACAATATGAAATGTGCGTTCAGGGAAAATTTCCTCGGATGTTACAAAAAATTCACACCGTGTCCGGCGCAGCGAATTGCGTACGGGGCAAAAATATGATATGATACGGAAAAATAAAGAAGCGGCGGCTGTTTCCGGCCGCCCATGAAACTGGAGCGTGACAAAATGGCGAACCCCGGCCCAAACAAGCAGCAAAACAACAATAACAGCAACAAGCCGAAATTCTCCGTCCTCGCTCTGATCCTGCTCGTGTTCGTGATCACCTTCTTCGGCAATCAGATCGTCCGCCTCTTCACCGCCTCGCGGCAGGAGCAGGTGCGCTACGATCAGTTCCTGACCGCCGCTGCGGAGGATCGCATCCAGGAGGCTGAGATCAGCACGGATCAGATCGCCTACACCCTGCGCGAGGATGTGGCAAACGACAAAAAGATGCTCTACTACACGGCGCGTCTGCCCGAGGTGGATATGAGCGGCGTCGTGGCCACGATGCAGGAAAACGGCGTGAAATTCACGGGCGTGCTGCCTGAGGACGACACCTTCTCCTTCCTGTTCTCGTGGGTCATCTTCCCGATCCTGCTCT
>CAMEMX010000025.1 GCA_945927915.1 uncultured Clostridia bacterium | reverse complement strand
TCTTGATGAATTATTCCGCATAAATTCACGCTCTTTCGCCAAGCTAAAGGCGGGGTGATATGATTGGAAAACGATATTTCCATGCTCAATTCCATTCGCAGAAGCACGCAGATGGGCTGCTATGGGATCAAAAGCGTGATGAATGAGACGGTCAACCGTGATTTCCGCAATGCGCTGCGCTCACAGCTCAATGAATACGAGAGCATCTATTCCGAGGCAGACCGTCTGCTGCGCGAGCGCGGCGGAAAGGCACGCAACATTAGTCCTGTCGCACGCTATGGCTCGATGCTCTCGGCGAAGATGCGCGTGCGCACAAGTCTGGATCCGACGGCGAAGATCGCAGAGATGATGCTTCAGGGCAATACGCGCGGGATGATAAAAAGTATGCAGAACCTCCGCACGATGGGCGTGCTCGATCCGAAGGTCTCCACGCTCTCCAGGCGTCTTCTGCAAACCGAGCAGGCCAACTGCAACCAGATGAAGCAATTCCTCTGATGCACCATTTTGCGCTGCCCTGCATAGACTATGCCGTGACCGCGATGACAGCCGCCATTGTGCGGCTTGTTCGCGGTGTAATGTAAGGAGGTGCTTTATGGCAGCAGACGGTTATCTGGTCGTTCGGGCCTATACTTCTGCGGCGGAGCTGCCCGTCTCCGGCGCGACGGTCTCCGTCACGGAGCAGGGCGACAACGGCGCGCGTCTGATCGCGACTCGGATCACCGACCGAAGCGGAAGAACCACACCGATCCGCATCAGCGCGCCGAACAAAAGCGAAAGTCTCTCTCCGGGACTTCCGACGCCATTCACCGACGTCAATATTCTGGTCGACCGTTCCGGTTTTGACCGGGTTTTGATCGAAAAATTGCAGATTTTTGCCGGGATCATCAGCGAACAGGACGTAGAGATGATGCCGCTCGGCGAGCATCCGGACACCTTTACGATGACCGAGGTCGTCGACATTACGCCGCAGGCGTTGTGAGCCATGCCGGAGGTATTACCGTACATCCCCGAAAACATCACCGTACATCTCGGCCCGCCGGATTCAGCCGCAGCAAACGTCCGTGTGCCGTTCGTGGACTATGTGAAAAACGTTGCCTCCAGCGAGATCTACCCGACGTGGGACGACAGCGCGCTGACGGCGAATATTCTTGCGATCATTTCCTTCGCGCTCAACCGTGTTTACACGGAGTTTTACCGCAGCCGCGGCTATGATTTCGACATCACCTCGTCGACGGCGATCGACCAGAAATTCATCAACGGCAGGAACTATTTTGACAGCGTCTCGCGGATCACGGACAGTATATTCAACGATTACATCCGCCGCATGGGCTTTGTCGAGCCGCTCGCGGCAAAATTCTGCAACGGCACGACAGTCACCTGTGAGGGCCTGAGCCAGTGGGGCTCGCAGGCGCTTGCGCAGCAGGGGCTGAATTCGCTGCAGATCCTCCGGCGCTATTACGGCAACAACATCGAGCTTGTCAACGACGCGCCGGTGCGCGGCTACACCCCCTCCTACCCGGGTACGCCGCTGCGCCGCGGTTCCCAGGGACCGAGTGTCGTGCAGGCGCAGGTCATGCTCAACCGCATCGGGCAGAACTATCCCGCGATCCAGCGCGTCGCGACCGACGGTATCTTCGGCCAGCAGACGGAGAACGCCGTACGCCGCTTTCAGGAGATCTTCAACCTGACGCCGGACGGGATCATCGGGCAGGCGACGTGGTATCAGCTCGTGCGGCTGTATGTCGGCGTGACGAATCTTGCGGAGCTGGAATCCCAGGGGCAGACCTTTTACGCGATCAACTGGCAGGCGCCGAACAGCCTGCAATCGGGCAGCCGCGGGCAGAAGGTCAGCCAACTGCAATATATGCTGCGCGTCATGTCGGAATACGTACCATCCATCCCGCCCGTCGCGGTCGACGGGATCTTCGGGCCGCGGACACAGGAGGCAGTCATCGCGTTCCAGCGCTTTGAGGGTCTGCCGCAGGACGGCATCGTCGGCCCGCAGACGTGGAACGCGCTGTATAACCGCGCCATCACGCTCATCCGTGAACCGGAGCTTCCGCTGTCGCAGTTCCCCGGCGAGGTGCTCAGTCTCGGCGACACGGATTTCTCATAACAGGAGGACGGATCATGAGCTTTGCAAAACCACCGGAATACGCACCCATCCACGACCTGCAAACCATGCTGCGCACGCTCCTGCCGGAGCAGGGGCTTGGACGGGACGGCATTTACGGCAAGGAAACGCACGAGGCGGTCAGGGAATTTCAGCGGCGGCAGTCCCTGCCGCAAAGCGGCGTGACGGACCAGAAGACTTGGGACGCTCTTGTCAGAGCATATGAACACGAGCTTGTTCTGCGGAGCGAGGCGGCGGCCCTGCAGATCGTGCTGCGGCCATATCAGCTCCTTGAGCGCGGCTCAAAAAACCTGCATCTGTATCTCGTGCAGGGGATGCTGAAAGCACTTGCGCAGCTATATTATGATATGCCGGCCTTTGCCGTGACCGGCACGCTCGACGAGCCGACCGCGCAGGGGCTGATCTGGCTGCAACGCGCCGCCGACCTTCCCCAGACGGGCACGCTGGATAAGCACACATGGCGCCATCTGGCGGGGCAATACCGCAACATGGTCGGTGACGGTACCGGGTCGTTTCCTATCCGCAGAACCCACCGTCCTGCGCCGGAGTGTCCGTAAAAACAGGGTGCGCTGCTTTCGCAGCGCACCCATTTTGCTTATCCTGTGTGGATTATTCCGCAGTCTTATCCAGATCGACGAAACGGATCACCATCGTGGCAACCTCCGCACGGCTCGCATGGTCGAGCGGCTTGATGTTGCCGCGATCGCCGCGGATGAGTCCGACGGCAACCGCCCAGGACATCGCGTCCTTCGCGTAGTCGGAGACCTTGTCGGCATCGCTGAAGTCCTTCGTGATGTCCGCACGCTCCGAGGTGTCCATCTTGGCGTAGTTGGCGTAACGGTAGAAGACCGTCACGATCTGCTCACGGGTGATGTAGCCTTCGGGGTCAAACAGGTTATCGCCAACACCGTTGACAATGCCCTCGCTCGCAGCCCAGTTGACCGCGGCGGTGTACCATGCGCCGACTCTGCAATCGTCGAACGGCGTGTGGCCGACCTCGCTGTAGCCGGGAGAGCCGGCATTTCTCCACAGAACGCTGACAAGCTCCGCTCTGCTCATCGGGGTGTTCGGGTCAAAGATGACCGCGCTTCTGCCGCCGAAGAGCCCCGCCTTCACCGCTTGGTCAACATACGGCGCGAACCAGTCGCTGTCGTTGACGTCGACGAAGGTCAGGTCATAGTGGGAGATCCGTCCGCAGACGGTGCAGACATAGTAGGTCTCGCCGTTGGCGTCGGTATGCGCCTCGTTGCTGTGGCCCGCGGGCTTTGCGTAACCCATGGTGTACTTCTCGCCGCACTCGCATTCCACAGCCTTGTAGCCCTGTTCACCGCAGGTGGTCTTGACATCCTCCAGAACGGTGAGCTTGTGCTCCTCGCCGGTCTTCTCGTCGAAGTGATACAGCTCATCGCCAAGCTGGAACCAGCCGGTCTTGTAGTTGCCCGCAAGGAAGTACATCCTCTTGCCGCTGACGCTGTCGGTCGCCCAGCCGGTGTAGTTCTCCGGCGCTTCTTGACCGCAGTCGGCGCCCGTGCAGGTCAGCTTGCCGGTCTCGCGGTCATAGCTGTAGGTGTGCTCTTCCTGCGTGGGATCTTCCGGACCAACGGGCTGGTCGGCGATCTTCTTGGTGTAGGTGTCAAACGCCGTGCCGTCTGCGTTGTAGGCCGTGACGGTCATCGTGTCCTTCGTGGTGTTGACGAGCACATAGGCCGCATCATAGTCCTGCGAGATCTTTGCAAAGTGGAAATCAGGATTGTTCTCAGGCTTGTAGTTCACGTCGCGGGACTTCTCGCCGAGGTCGCCGCAGATCATGTAGACAATGCCGTTATCCTCGTTGACCGCACCGCCCAGCAGCGGTTCGGTGCGCGCGTAGGCGTGGTCATGGCCGGAGAAGACGAAGTCGATCCCGGCAGCTTCCGCCGCGGCGGGAATGCCCTTGTTGTAAGGAGCGGACGAGCCCTTCGGGTTGGCGTAGTAAGGCGGCTGGTGGAGCGTCAGCACCTTCCATGTGCAATCGCTCTTCGCGGCGTCCTCCACGAGCCAATTTGCGGCGGACTCAATATCCGCGTTGCAGTTGATGACCGCAACATAGACGTTGCCGTATTCAACGGAATAGTAGTCCTTGCCGGGCAGATCGAAGATGGTGCTTGCAAGGTTGCCAGTCGTATCGCCGTAGTATTCGTGGTTGCCGAGCACCTGCACGACCGGCGTGGAGGGATACTCGTCACCAAAGAGGCCGAGGATCTGGTTCCAGCGCGGCAGGCTGTTCGCCATGTCGATAAAGTCGCCGGTCTGGATGCCGAAGTCAACATTCTCCTTGCCGATGTTCTCGGCGATCTGCTCCATCAGCTTGACCGTCGGGGATTCGGCGGTCTCGCTGCCGGAAAGCTGCGCGTCGCCCATGACAAAGAAGGTGGTGTCAGCGCCTTCCTCGGTGGTGGTGAACTGGCGCAGCGCGGACCAATGACCCTCGACGCCGTCGCCGACGCGGTAGGTGTAGGTCGTACCGGGCTTCAGTCCCTCAAGCACGACGGTGTTGACAAGCGAAGCGTTGCTGTCGCTTGCGCCGTTATTGAAGGCATAGAGGTTGCTCGTGCCGGTCACGGTCGTGAACTCCGCGGAATCGGTCTTTGCGTCAGCGCTCTCCTTGTACTGAACGACTGCCTTTTTAACGGTGTATTCCGGTGCGCTGAACCAGGTAATGCTCTGGGTCGTGGTCGGATCGACGACCGCGTTGAGACGCACGTTGGTCGGCGTGACGTCGCTGCTGCCAATGCCGTTGGTCATGCCGGAGGTGCGGAAGGAATAGCCCGCCTCGCCCTTGGCGTAGATGGTGTAGCTCTCACCGACGGTCTGGCAGAGCTTGTTCGTGATCAGAACGCCTGCGGCATTGGTCGTGCCGAGCAGGACGGATTCTCCGTCCGCGGTGACCTGATAGATCTCGACCTTGCCGGGTGCGGTGCCGTCGGCCTTCGTGACGTAGATCTTGCCGGTGGAGTTGACCATCATAATGTCGGTGGAAAGCGCATAGGCCGCCTCGACGCCGACAGACGTGGGTTCGCCGGCAAAGGTATACTGCTTGCCGTCATCGGTAAACTCGCCGGACTTGACCTCGTAGTTCAGCAGGGTACCGCGCGCAGTCGCGGGATCGACCGCGAAGGTGATCTTCGCAACGGTGCCGCTCTTGGGTTTCTCGGCGGCAGCGTGGATGCTCAGCTTGCCGTTTTCGACGGAGGCCGTACCCGTATAGCCGTTTTCAAAGGTGATCGTGGGCTCGCCGAAGCTGTCGTTCAGCGTGATGGTCGCAGAAACCTCAGATACCTTGTCGCTGTCCGCAACGTCGAGCGTGAGCGTATAGGTCTCGCCGAGCATCGCAGCGCTCTCACCGTTCAGGCTGACCATGCCCAGCGTGCTGTTCTTGTCCGAGATCGAAATATAGCGCGTGACCTTGGTCACATTGCCGAAGCCGTCGGCAACGGTCAGGGTGACGCTGTGCGTGCCGTTCGGAAGCGTCACAAGCGCGGCTGCCTCGGTCTCCGTGGACTTCCTCAGGGTCTGCTTGAAGCCGTCGATATAGAGCGAGGTCTTCTCCGTCTTGATACCCGTAGCATTGTCGCTGACAGGATCGGAGAAGGAAGCGCTGATGCTGACGGTGCTGTTCAGCAGGGTCGTCGTCTCTGCGCCGAGGGTCTTGCCGTTGGCGCTCAGGTCAGTCACGACTGGGCTTTCCATATCGTCGAGGGTATCGCCGTAGACGACACGGAAGTTATCGAGATAGATGCTGCCCTTGGCAAAATCGCCCATGGGGATCTTGGTGCCGTTCTCGTTGGCGGAGCCGCCGGGGATGAAGGTCAGCAGGAGCACAGGCATACCGTTGACGATCTTGAGCGGATGCTCCGGGGTAATGTACTTGGCATAGGGCGTGAGGTCAGCCTCACAATACATCCAGCCGTCCCAATAGATGCCGTTATACTGGATGCTGCGGCCCTCCTGCGTGGTGAAGTGGATATAGGCACGCTTATAGGTCTCGGACGCGGCATCATAGTAGCCGATCTGCGTCCAGATCCAGTAGTTGGGTGTTCCCTCCGGCGCATAGACCCAGAGGCCGAGGCCGGACGGTGCGCCGTCAAGCGCGCGGCCTGCGAAGATGTCGCTCTTCGCTTCCTCGCTCGTGTCGGAGTAATACAGATACTGGTTGACGTTCTTATAGCCGGGGTTCAGGTTGGTATAGTCATAATTCACGCGCAGCGCGTAATCGCCGAAGCGGACCTCGCCGTTGTCTGCGCTGACGACCTCCGCCGTAGCGGAATTCTGCTGCATATAGCCGGTATGCCAGGTGAAGAACTCATAGCCGGCGCTGCCGAAGACATAGCAGGCAGGCGTGTAGGTTTGGTCGGCGTTGTTGCCGATGTAGGTGCCGCCGAACTGGAACGGGCCGCGCCGCGTGGTCGTTGCGGGCAGGTTCGTCTCATCGTTCCAGTCTATGAAGGTCAGCTCCATGTTCTCGTCGCCGAAGGAGTTGCCGTAGGATGTGTTGCCCCAGTCGTAGTTGCCGCACTGGATCAGCTTGCCCTGCGTATCCGGCTCAAAGTCCCAGATGACCTGCGGCATTCTGCCGATCTCAACGGCGATGGTATCGCCCAGAACGGTAGAATCCGTTCTTGTATAGGAGACGGTGATCTCCGCCTGGAGCGTCTGCTTTGCCTTTACGGTGGTGAAGAGGTTGCCGTTCATCTTGCCGATGCCGTCCGCTTCGACGCCCTCGGTCTTCGAGACGATCTCCCAGTCCAGCACGACGCCGCCGAGGTTGACAATTCGGCTCTGGTATTTCACCGTCAGGTCAAGATCCGTCGTGGTGTTGAACGCAAGGTTCAGAGAATCCGCCGGGAAGAACACCTCATCCGGCTCCTGGATCTGAATGCTTGTCGTGCCGACGATCTTGTTGCTGTTGATCAGGTTCACGGTAACGATGCCGCACTTGCCGTTAGACTTAAAGAGGCCGGTGCTGTCAATCGTGCCGTAAGACGTATCGGCAATGCTCCACTTCGCAGTCGTGGGAATGTCCGCGGGATAGCCGCCGGCGTCAACGCCGTTGGCAAGGAACTGCACCTCGGCGCCCGCGATGTAGACCTCGTTCTTCGGCGACAGCGCCGCATGGTCAAAGGTACCGGTTTCTTCCGCGGTGGAGACCATCAGAAGGGTCGAAGCGACGACGCGTTCCGGGCCGTCGGACGGGTGGTTCTGGATGCTGAGCTTGTCGCTGCCCTCGTGGCGGGAGGCGATCGTCGCGGAACCGCCGCCGTCAAGATAGATGGCGTCGACAACGCCCTGTGACTTCAGGACCTCAGCCACATCATAGACGCTCATACCGGCAGAGATACCCGCGCGGCCGTCGACAAGGAATGTAACGACGGTGCCGTCAGCCTTCAGACCGATGGAGTTGCGCGGTGCAAGCGCATTGTCCTGACCGACCACGATCTCACCGTTGCGGAGCAGATAGAACGGGCCGGAGATGGCCTCCTCGACATCGTCCGTCGGGGTGCCGTAATCCCGGATGGCGTATGTACCGTCCTTCAGAACGGCAAAATACGGCTCGGCGGAGCCGCCGCTCGTCTGCACGACGTTGCCTTCCATGATGAGGTAGCCGCAGCACTGTGCCGTCTGCATATTGTAATAGTCTGCATTGGTTGCCATGATGACGGTCTCGCCGGTCGCCTTCTCGTAATCGGCAGCCTGTCCCGTCGTGGTGCGCAGATCCCAGGGCAGATTCTTTGCCGCCTCGGCGCGGGATTCCGGGGTGCTTCCCTCGGAATAGTAGCCGCCATAGGAAGCCTTGAATTTCACGCTTGCGCCGGGAGCGATATTGGTCAGATAGCCATAAACCTGCGCAGAGCCTTCCGCGTTATTCAAGATGACCTGCGTTTCGGTCACGCCCTTGGTCAGCGTGTAGTCGGTTTCCGAGATGACCACCTTGCTGGCCGGCGGGGTGAAGCCGTGCGCCTGATCCGCCGCGAACGCAGCCGGAACGAGCGACAGCAGCATCGCAGCCGTCAGAAGGAAGCAAGTCATCCGTTTGAGAATTCGCTGCTTCATATTGTTCCTCCATGCTTATTTTTCTGATCTTATGTTCCCAAAAGACCGATAGAAACACCGGCGAAACAGACGGCATCATCCGGTGCAGCTCTGCAGCAGCCGTTCCGGCGGTGAGCGAAAAACGGTGCGTTTTTCGCATTCTCCGCAGATCTCTGCCGCAGGCTCCGGGTCTTCTGCCCTTTGATTTCATCAGTGCTTACTATGCTATATTATTACATTTTCATATGGAAAAGTCAAGTGATATTATCAAGATTGTTCTAATTCCGTAAAATACAGACAGGCAGTGCAGAAAAAGCGGTTGCCTTTTTTTCGTGCCTCTGCTATAATGCAAGAGAAGCAGGCAGGCCGTCTGCCTTCCGAATAATGATAAAAAGGAGTTGAGAACGCACTGTTTTGCGTGCGATCATTATGAAAAAGCTGCTTTCTCTGACGCTCGCCCTCGCGCTCATCATCACGCTCACCTCTGCCGTCTTTGCCGCGCCGAAGGACGAAGCGCCGCAATGGAAGACCGTCTATACGCAGTCTTCCGCCGAAAACTCCCGCGTTGCGATGCAAACGGTCAACGGTTCAAATTACCTCTTTCTTCCGGCGGGTGTGTCGCCGGAGGACGTTCCCCTTTTCTTTGAAGCGGGCGACGGCGTTCTGTGTTCCGTGCGCGGCGCGCTTTGCGCATCCGCCCTCACCAGCGGCGACAGGGTCGATCTTGTTTCCCTCTGCGGAGCAGGTGACGAATATCCCATCACGCTGACCGCCGTCAAGACCGGCGAAGCCCCGGTCGAGCTGAAGCTCACCGTCGTCCCGACGGGCAACATCGCCTCGATGCTCCTCGTCAGCGACGATCCCGTGAACAACGGGCGCGAGTGGGTCGAAGCCAGCCCGGACAAGTCCAACAAGGCGACCGGCGCCCTGCTCATGGTCGGTGCCGACGGCACGGTCATCTATGACAACAAGCTCACCCAGATCAAGGGCAGAGGCAACTCCACCTGGCTGCAGGACAAAAAGCCCTACCAGATCAAGCTCGACAAGAAGACGGACCTCCTGGAGACCGGCAACGACGAAAACCGCGCCAAGACGTGGGTCCTGCTGGCAAACGCCTCCGACGATTCGCTGCTCCGCAACACCATCGTCTACGATCTCTCCGTCGCGATGCAGATGCAGCCCGGCATCGAATGCCGTCCCGTCAACCTGTTCTATGACGGCGAATACCGCGGCTCGTACCTCCTTTGCGAAAAGGTCGAGATCAATCCCGGCCGTGTCGACATCGCCGATCTGGAAGAGGAGACGGAAAAGGCCAACGAAGCCGTCGAGGATTTTGACGCGCTTTCCGTCAAAACCGGCGTCACAAGCAACGGCGCGACCTATGTCTACTGCGAAGGTCTGACCTCCCCCGAGGGCATCACGGGCGGCTATCTGCTTGAGATGGACACCGCAGCCCGCGCCACCGCTGAAAAGTGCTACTTTATCACATCGCGTGACCAGTATGTCGTCGTAAAGAGCCCGGAATACTGCTCCAAAGAGGAAATGGACTACATCGCCTCGCATTATCAGAATTTTGAGGACACGATTTATAATCAGGGTGTCAATCCGAAAAACGGCAAGACCGTCTCGGACTATGTCGATGTGGACAGCGCCGCCGCCTGTTATATCATCAACGAGCTGACCAAGAATCCCGACGGCTACCGCACCTCCGCTTACCTGTATAAGAGCGCGGACTCCGACGTGATGACGATGGGGCCCATCTGGGATTACGATCTCAGCTTCGGCCGCGGCTGGGGCACCTTTGTCGAGCCCTGCGCCAATCCGAAGGAGTATTTCACCCTGCGCACAAGCTTTGCAAGTGCGCTCTACGGCATTCCGAGCTTCCGTCAGGCCGTGCATGACATCTATCTGGACACGGTCGCTCCGCTCGTTGCCGACACCCTGCTCGGAACGAAGGAAAACGCGGCGCTGCAATCCATGAACAGCTATCGTCAGGAGATCGGCGTCAGCGCCCGGGCAAACGCGATCGTCTGGTATGGCGGGAATGACGCCTCCGCACAAAGAGCTGAGGAGGTCAGCGCCTATATCGCAACGCGCAACGCCTGGCTCACCGCGGAGTTCTCTAAATGGAACGCCGAGACGGCGGACGATCTGCTCTCCGGCTTTATCGATGTCTGCGAGGGTGACTGGTTCTATGCGGATGTCACAAAGGCCGCGCAGTACGGACTTGTCAACGGCATGAACAACGGCATCTTCTCCCCGAACGGCAATACGACCCGCGCACAGGCGGCCAAGGTGCTCTTTGAGATGGCCGGCGGCGAAAAGGTCGTTTATGCCGACGTGTTCAAGGATGTCAAAAACACGGACTGGTTTGCCCCTGCCGTCGTCTGGGCGCAGAAAAACAATGTCGTTAACGGTTATGAGGATCATACCTTCCGTCCTGAAAACAGCATCACGCGGCAGGATCTGACCCTTGTTCTCTACCGCTACCTCGGCTGCCCGAAGGCGGACGGCAAGGCGCTCAGCGCCTTCTCTGATGCCGGCAGCGTCGCCGCCTATGCGGCAGAAGCGATGCAGTGGGCCGCAGAGACCAAGCTGCTGGGCGGTTATGAGGACAACACGATCCGTCCCTATAACAACATCACCCGCGCCGAGCTTGCGACCATTATCGTCCGCTTTTATGAGCAGTACGTCCTGAAGACGAATGAATGATCTCTCCTGCCCCGCATATTCGCCAATATGCGGGGCAGATCAATGCAAAGGAGTGTATTTCCATGACCCAAGTCGTAGCGGCCCTGATCTGGCAGGGCGACCGTTTCCTGATCTGCCGCCGTCCGGCGCATAAGGCACGCGGCCTTCTGTGGGAGTTTGTCGGCGGCAAGGTCGAGCCAGGTGAGACAAAGCAGCAGGCGCTCATCCGCGAATGCCGCGAGGAGCTTGACGTGACCGTCGCGGTCGGCGAACAGTTTATGGAGCTGACGCACGTCTACCCCGACCTTACCGTTCACCTGACGCTCTTCCACGCAAGCATCACCGAGGGAACGCCCCGGCTTCTGGAGCACAGCGAGATCCGCTGGATCCGCGTCTCAGAGATCGACGACTATGAATTCTGCCCCGCAGACGAAGAGATTCTGCGTCGTTTGAAGCAGCTGTAGCATTTTCCTTTGACTTTTTTGCTTCTTTCCGTTATGATATACGCACATTGAGCGGAAAGGAGCCGAAAAAATGGAAAAATTTATTCCCTATGAAAAGCTCTCAAAGAAAAAGAAGCGGGAGCATGACGCGGCAAAGCGCGGCACCTGGGGCGCTATCAACCCCGTCACCCGTAAGCCCGCAAACAGCAAGGCCTATCGCAGAAACCGAGCGCAGGATTGGAGGCGAGAGCTTCCCGATCGTGCGCTCGATTCTTTTTGCGCTCTCTGCCGGAACCCGACGGATTCCCGCAGCATAAGCTGAAACGGGGCACATCGCCCCGCAAAGGAGGAATCCATTTTGGAAGTCAGAACGCAACCGATGGTACGCAGGCGCGAGACGGAAAACGCGCCGAACGACGCTTGCTGCGGTTACCTGCCCGCCAATGCCCCCCTCGCCAATCCCTATGTGCCGTTTCAGTGCAACAATCCGCCAACCTATCCCGCCAAGACCGGCGTCGTCCGCGGGACGCTGTTCCCCGGACTCGACCTGCCCTTCATGGGCATGGTCAACAGCGAGCCGCTGCCCGACACCCATCTGAACGAGCTGCAAACGCTCGGCTTCGCCCTCGTCGAGCTGGGAGAGTATCTGGACACGCATCCCGACGACAGCGAGGCGTTCGATATGTTCCGCTCCTACGCCGACCTGTATAAAAAAGGGCGCGCGGAGTACGAGAAAATGCACGGTCCGCTGATGCAGCGCGCATCGGCAGACGCCGGCTCCTACACCTGGCTTCAGGACCCGTGGCCGTGGGAATTTGCGGCGAACGGGCCCACGCGGAAGGAGGACTGAGCGATGTTTGTCTATGAAAAGCGTCTGCAATACCCCGTCAAGATCGCCCGCTGCAACCCGAAGCTTGCAAGTATCGTTATAAGTCAATATGGCGGCCCCGACGGCGAACTCGGCGCTTCCTTGCGCTATCTCTCCCAGCGCTTCTCCATGCCCTACCCCGAGCTCAAGGGCCTGCTGACCGACATTGGTACGGAAGAGCTGGGACATCTGGAAATGGTCGGCGCGATCGTGCATCAGCTCACGCGGGAGCTGACGGAAGAACAGCAAAAGTCCGCCGGCTTTGCGCCGTACTTCGTCGACCACACCACCGGCGTATATCCGCAGTTTGCCTCCGGCACGCCATGGTTGGCCGCGACCATGCAGGTCAAGGGCGATCCGATGACGGATCTCGTCGAGAACATGGCCGCCGAGCAAAAGGCCCGCACGACCTACGATAACATTCTGCGCCTGTCGGACGACCCGGATGTCAACGACGTCATCAAGTTCCTGCGGGCGCGTGAGGTCGTGCATTTCCAGCGTTTCGGCGAAGCGGTGCAGAAGCTGCGCGAAAAGCTGAACGAGAAGAACGTATACTATATGAATCCGGCAATTGACCG
>CAMEMX010000024.1 GCA_945927915.1 uncultured Clostridia bacterium | reverse complement strand
ATGGAGCAGCTCAACTGGGAGGTTCCCGACTACATCGCCATTTCCGTCGGCGACGGCTGCACCATCGCCGGTCTGTGGAAGGGCCTGAAGGATCTGTACGCCATCGGCTTTATCGACAGGCTCCCGCGCCTGATCTCCGCGCAGGCGGAGGGCTGCTGCCCCCTGAACCGCGCCATCGCCAACAACGAGGACTGGTATCCGATGGAGGAAAATACCCTCGCCGACTCCATCGCCGTCGGCGTCCCGCGCAACGCGGACAAGGCGCTCATGGCGATCCGTGAATCGAACGGCATCGTCGTCAACGTCTCCGACGAGGAGATCATGGCGGCACAGAAGCTCCTTGGACGCACCTGCGGTGTATTCGGTGAGCCTGCCGGCGTGACCGGCACGGCGGGCATCAAAAAGCTCTGCGAGCAGGGCAAGCTGCCGAAGGACGCAAAGATCGTCTCCGTCGTCACGGGCAACGGCCTGAAGGACGTCGCAAATGCCATCAAGGCCTGCGGTGAACCGATCTCCATCCCCTCTGACATGGATCTGCTGCTCAAGGCATTTGCCGAGCGCGGCGTCAACGTCGAGGAGGTATAACCTCATAAGCGAGCCGCTTCCGCAGGAGCTTCTGCGGAGGCGGCTTTTCTTTCCCCGGAAATCCGCACGAATATTTTGTAAAAATCCGTTGCGAATCGGCGCAGGCTGTAGTAAAATAAAAGATGGGTACATTTCTTCATGCCGCAACATAGAATGGCATGAGGTGATTATCGTGATTTTGACCATCGTGTTGACCACGCTTGCGACGTGCGGCCTGCTATTGATCCTCTGGACGCTGACGGCTGCTATCTTTTTGCCGAAGCAGCCTGCAAATGCTCTGTATGTCCTGCCGCTGCGCGGCGATGCTTCATACACGGAGCAGTCGATCCGCGCGGCGCTGCGGCTGCGGGAGCGTGCCGGCCTGTGCGCGAGGCTGATCTTTGTGGACGACGGTCTTGACGCCGAAGCACAGATCGCGGCAGAGCTGCTTTTGCGCAACATGGACGATGCCGTGCTCTGCGGGGCAACGCAGCTTACGGAATTCATACGAACGGAGAACGACAATCTTGGAGCAGGAGCTGATTAGCGGGACGATCGCCGCTGTGGTATATCAGAATCAGGAAAACGGCTACGCCGTCATCAAGCTCGACAGCGAGGACGGCGCCGTGATCACAGTCGTCGGCACGATCCCTGCTCCCGTCGCGGGCGAGCGCCTGATCGTGACCGGAAAATGGACGACGCACAGCACCTACGGCAAGCAGTTCGAGGCGGAGTTTTTGGAGCGGCTGCTGCCGGACACGGTCAGCGAGATATTGGCTTATCTCTCTTCCCGCGCGGTGCGCGGCATCGGCCCGAAAACGGCGGAGAAGATCGTCGAGCGCTTCGGGGAGAACAGCCTGAAAATTCTGGACAGCGCGCCGGAGCGCCTCGCTGAGATCAGCGGCATTTCAAGAAAGGCCGCGCTGGAGATGGGCGCCTCCTTCCGCAGGCAGGTCGGTGTCCGGCGCCTGATCGAGTTTCTGATGGGCTATCGTATCCCGGCGGAGATCGCCGTACGGCTTTACCGTGTCTACGGCGAGCAGTCGCTGGAGCTGCTTCACGGAAATCCATATCTGTTGACGCAGCCGCAGTTTGGTGCTTCCTTCGCTGCGACGGACGCCATGGCGCTTGAGCTGGGCTTTGACGGCGACGATGACCGCCGCATCGAGGCCGGTGTCATCTTCGAGCTGCGCTACAATCTCAATAACGGACATACCTTTTTGCCGATGGACAAGCTCGCTGCCGCGACCGCCGCGATGCTGGAGCTGGAGCTTTCCGCGGTGAAGGACGCCATTGACCGCCTGTGCGAGACAGGCAGCGTGGAGACGGACGAAATTGCAGGGCTCTGCGCCGTCTATCTGCCGGAATATCACGAGGCGGAGACTTATATCACCGAGCGCGTATGGCAGATGGCGTGCGCGCCTGCGGATGAATTGCCGGATGCAGAGCGTGTGCTCTCCACGATCGAACACAAATGCGGCCTATCCTATGCCGACCGCCAGCGCGAGGCGATCCGCGCCGCCGCCGAACGCCGGATCATGATCCTGACGGGAGGCCCGGGCACGGGTAAAACGACGACGCTTGCGGGTATTTTGGAACTGTTCGGGCTGTTCAAGCGCAAAACGCTCCTGGCTGCGCCGACCGGTCGCGCGGCAAAGCGTCTTTCCGAGCTGACCGGCAGCGAGGCCACGACCATCCACCGCCTGTTGGAGGCGCAGATCTCGCCGGAGACGGGCGAAATGTTCTTCCGCCGCGGCGAACACGAGCCGCTCGAATGCGATGCCGTCATCGTCGACGAGATGTCGATGGTGGACGTGCTTTTGATGCACAGCCTTTTGCAGGCGCTGCCGGAAGACGCGACGCTCGTCATGGTGGGCGACCCCGACCAGCTTCCTTCGGTCGGGGCAGGCAACCTCTTTGCCGACCTTATCCGCAGCGGCGTGGTGCGCACGGTCTGCCTGACGGAGATCTTCCGGCAGGCGCGTGAAAGCCTGATCGTTATGAACGCGCACGCGGTCAACCACGGCGAGCTGCCGGTGCTGACGGCGAAGGACAGGGACTTTTTCTTTATGAAGCGGCGCACGGCGGAGGCTGTCGTGCAGACGATCGCCGAGCTTTGCTCGACGCGGCTTCCGAAGAATATGGGCATCCCCGTGGATGAGATCCAGGTGATCTCACCGACGCGCAAGGGCACTACCGGCACATTCTACCTCAATCAGGTGCTGCAGGCGGCGCTGAATCCGCCGTTACAAGGAAAAAAAGAAAAGTATTGCGGCAATCAATGCTTCCGTGAGGGCGACCGCGTGATGCAAATCCGCAACAACTATGATATACTGTGGAAAAAACCGAACGGCGGCGCCGGAACAGGCATTTTTAACGGCGACATCGGCGTGATCGAACGCATCGACCCGCAGGAGGACGCCGTGACCATCCGCTTTGATGACCGCATTGCGGTCTACGATTCGGATATGCTGCCGGAATTGGAGCTTGCTTATGCCATCACCGCGCACAAGAGCCAGGGAAGTGAGTACCGCGCTGTGATCTTTGTGCCGTTTGCCGGTGCGCCGATGCTTTTGACCCGTGGTGTGCTTTATACGGCGATCACGCGCGCAAGAGAGCTGCTTGTCCTTGTGGGCAATGAGGAGGTCGTTGCGCAGATGACAGCCAACAACCGAAGAAACAAGCGATACAGCGGCCTTCGCCACCGGCTGACCGACCGTATGAAGCAATGAAGGCTGTAACGTGGCTGCTCGATCTGCTCTATCCGCCGCGTTGCGTCTTTTGCCGCAAGCTGCTGCGCAGCGATGAGACGGATGTCTGTAAAAAATGCCGCGGCAGGCTTCCGCAGATCGACGGCACTTTCAAGCGCGGCAAATTCTTTACGCAATGCTGCAGCGTCTATGAATACCGGGACGAGGCAGCAGACTCGCTCAAGCGGTATAAATTCGGCGGACTGCGGCACTATGCGGCTGCTTACGGACGCCTGCTTGCGATGTGCATTCTTCGCGAGCGTCTGGAATTCGACGTGCTGACGTGGGCGCCCATCAGCAAAAAGCGGCGCAGGGCACGCGGCTACGATCAGTCCCGGCTGCTTGCCGAGGCTGTCGCGCGGGAGCTTGGCGTGCAATGCGTGCAGACGCTGGAAAAGATCCGGGACAATCCGGCGCAATCGACGATGAAGGATGCCGCCGCAAGGCACGCCAACGTGATGGGCGTTTACCGCGCGGTCATGCCGGAACGCTTTGCGGGCAGGCGCGTGCTGCTGATCGACGATATCATTACCACGGGCGCAACGCTGAGCGAGTGCAGCTTTGTCCTTCTGAATGCGGGCGCGGCTGAGGTGCTGTGCGCAACGGTAGCCGCAACGCAGTTTTCGAATAATTAACAGTAGGTGACACGAATGTTTATCTTTTCAAAAGACTTGGGAATTGATCTGGGAACGTCCAACGTTCTGATCTACGCTGCGGGAAAGGGCGTCGTTTTGCGCGAGCCTGCGGTGATCGCGCTGGATAAAAACACCGGCAAGGTTTTGCAGGTCGGCGCTGCCGCGCGGAATATGCTTGGCAGAACGCCCGGCAATGTCGTTGCGATCCATCCGCTGCAGGACGGCGTGATCTCAGACTATGAACTGACGGCGCAGATGCTGACGGAGATGATCCGCCGCGTGATGAAGCATGCGGTCGTCAAGCCGCGTATGATCGTCAGCGTGCCGAGCAGCATTACCGAGGTCGAAGAACGCGCCGTCATCCAGGCGGCGATGGAGGCCGGCGCAAGACGCGTCTACCTCATCGAAGCGCCGCTGGCTGCCGCGCTGGGCGCACAGCTCGACATCAACGCTCCGGAGGGCAGAATGGTCGTCGACATCGGCGGCGGCACGACCGACATCGGCGTGCTGACGATGAACGGCGTGGCGCAGTCCTCCTCGGTCAAGGTCGCGGGTATGGAATTTGACGAGGCGATCATCAAATACGTCCGCCGCCATTTCGGCGTTGTCATCGGCAAAAACACCGCCGAGGAGATCAAACTGAGCATCGGCTGCGTCCTTCCGCGACCCGAAACGCAGACGATGACCGTCAAGGGGCGGGATCTGAAGACCGGCCTCGCGCGGGAATTCACGGTCTCGTCCGAGGAGATCATGGAGGCACTCAAGCGCCCGGCGCGCCAGATCACGGATAAAGTTCTCGATGTTCTGGAACAGACAACGCCGGAGCTGGTCGCGGATATTTCCAAAAACGGTATCGTCCTCACCGGCGGCGGCAGCCAGATCTATGGCATGAACGCCCTGCTCCAGGAGCGCACGGAAATGAAGTGTATGCTTGCGGATGATGCCGATTCCTGCGTGGCTTACGGCTGCGGCCGCAGCCTCGCCTGGATCAACCACATGCAGGAGGATACGATCAACATCGCAAGGCGCAGACTTCTCAGAGAGTAGTCGAAACTGAACCGATAGAAACAGAAGGGGAGGTATTATCATGCAGGACACCAACGGAAACGATACGAGGCAAAAAAGGCCGGCACCGTTTGACTTTGATGCCGAATGGGATGCCGAAGCCATGCTCCGGAGCAGACAAAGCGAGCGTGAAACGGTGGCGCAGCAACAGGAGACAGAGCCGCCTGCGCAGATCCCGCGCAGGCAGCCGCGCGAAAATATGGACTATGCCGCACGCAGCCGCCAGTCGCAGCAGCGCAGAGGCACCGCGGAGAGCGCGCGCAGGCCCTCGCAAAGAAGTGCCGCGGAACGGCGCAAGAGGAGACGCCGCGCCCAGATCCGCGGATGGACGATCCTCATTGCGCTGGCGCTTGTTGCGCTTTTGGTCCTCGGCGGTCTGATCTATCTTGTCGTCGGCGCGATCCTGCCGGAAAAGACGGTGCCGACCGAGACCTCGACTACGGAAGAACCGACGGAGACGACAGTCCCGCGCGAAGAGGTCATTGCCGGCCTGCTCAAGCGCGGCGATTTCCTTGCGGCAGGCTATGATTATGACGCGGCGATCGCTGTGCTGACGGAATTCGGCCCGGACTGGCAGCAGCAGCCGGAGCTGAAAGAGGCGAATGACCGCTATCTTGCGGAAAAGGCGAAGACCGTTCGCTGGGCGGACACCACACAGATCACCCACATCTTCTTCCACAGTCTGATCGTGGACACCGATCGTGCCTTCGACAGCGATTTCACCGCAAGCGGCTATAATCAGTATATGGCGACGGTCACCGAATTCCGCGCGATTCTGGAGGAGCTGTACCGCCGCGGCTATGTGCTTGTGCGCATCCACGACATTGCCGTGCTGAAAACGGATGCCAACGGCAACACGGTCTATGAGCAGGGCGATATTTTCCTGCCGCCGGGAAAGACGCCGATCATCATTTCGCAGGACGACGTAAACTATTATGAGTATATGGTCGACGGCGACGGCGACCGCGTGCCGGACGCGAAGGGCGACGGCTTTGCGAATAAGCTCGTCATCGGTGACGACGGCTACCCGACCTGTGCGTATGTTACTGCCGACGGGCAGACAGTCTACGGCGAATATGACCTTGTGCCGATCCTTGAGGCATTCGTGCAGGAGCATCCCGACTTTTCCTATCGCGGCGCGCGCGCCATCCTCGCGCTGACGGGCTATGAGGGCGTCTTTGGCTACCACACCCATCCGGAGTGGGAGGATATCCTCGGCAGCGACGCCTATATGCAGGAGATCCGCGACGCCCAGGCGCTGACGAAGTGTCTGAAGGAGCACGGCTGGGAGATCGCCAGCCACAGCTTTGCGCATTTCAGCTACGGCAGCCGTGATTCCTCCGAGGTCGCCTCCGATGTGCAGAAGTGGGAAAACCAGGTGCAGCCCGTTGTGGGGGATACCGACATCTTCATCTATCCCTACGGCAGCGACATCGCCGGCGTGGAGAAATATTCCGGCGCGAAATTCGACGCGCTGTATGAAGCGGGCTACCGCTTCTTCTGCAATGTCGATTCAACGCGCTACTGGGTGCAGATCCACGACAATTACGTCCGTCAGGGTCGCCGCAACATCGACGGCTACCGGATGTGGTGGGGCCCGGAGCTGCTGGACGATCTGTTCGAGGTTGATAAGATCTTCGATCCGGCAAGACCGACTCCGGTACCTTCCATAGTATAAAGATGTATATAAAAATTCCGGGCTCCACCGTGAAGTGGAGCCCGGGTTCTTTTTCGGAATGAGATCAACCGCCGAGATAGGCCTTCTTGACCAGCTCGCTCTGCGCAAGCTCTGCACCCGTGCCGGAGAGGGTGATCTTGCCCGTCTCCAGAACGTAAGCGCGGTCTGCGATGTCGAGCGCCATGCCGGCGTTCTGCTCAACGAGCAGGATCGTCGTGCCGGCCTTGCGCAGCTCGCGGATGATGTCGAAGATCTGCTCGACAAGGATCGGCGCAAGACCCATCGAAGGCTCGTCGAGCATCAGCAGCTTCGGAGAGATCATCATCGCTCTGCCCATGGCGAGCATCTGCTGCTCGCCGCCGGAGAGCGTTCCGCCGATCTGCTTGCGGCGCTCCTTCAGACGCGGGAAGTGGCGGTAGACGTTGTCCAGCGCGTCCGTCAGGTCGCCCTTGCGCGTGAACGCGCCCATTTCAAGGTTCTCCTGCACCGTCATTTGCAGGAAAATGTGACGGCCCTCGGGAACGTGTGCAAGACCCTGTGCGACAAGCTTGTGTGCCTCGATGTGCGAAATGTCCTTGCCGAGGAATTCGATCGAGCCGGCCTTCGGGTGCATCAGGCCGGAGACGGTTTTCAGCGTGGTCGACTTGCCGGCGCCGTTCGCGCCGATCAGGGCGACCGTCTCGCCCTCGTTGACCTCAAAGGAGATACCCTTGATCGCGTGGATCGCGCCGTAATAAACTTGAATATTGTCAACCTTCAGCAGCATGCGCGGCAGCTCCTTTCTTTCCGAGGTAAGCCTCGATGACGACCGGGTCGTTGCAGATCTGCTCCGGCGTGCCCTTGGCGATGATCTTGCCGTAGTTGACCACGGCGATGCCCTCGCACACGCCCATGACGAGATTCATGTCATGCTCGATGAGCATGACGGCGATCTGGAAGGTATCGCGGATGCGGACGATCTGCTCCATCAGCTCAGCCGTCTCCGAGGGATTCATACCGGCGGCGGGTTCGTCAAGCAGCAAAATGGCGGGCTTCGTCGCCAGCGCACGGACGATCTCCAGGCGGCGCTGCGCACCATAGGGGAGGGAATCGGCACGGAGCTGCGCCATATCCGCCATGCCCATGAAGTCGAGCAGCTCAAGGCAGCGCTCGCGGGCTTTCTTTTCAGCCTTGTAATAGCCGGGCGTATGCAAAAGCGAGCTTGCAAACGAACACTTGATGCTGTTGTGCAGGCCGACCTTGACGTTGTCGATGACAGACATTCCGCCGAAGAGGCGGATGTTCTGGAAGGTGCGTGCGATACCGAGGCGGTTGACCTGCGCGGTCGTCATGCCCTTGGTGTCGATGCCGCGCAGCAGGATCGACCCGCGTGTCGGCTGGTAGACGTTGGTCAGAAGGTTGAAGATCGTTGTCTTGCCGGCGCCGTTCGGGCCAATCAGACCGGCGATCTCCGTCGGGCCGATGGCAAGCGTAAAGGAATCGACTGCGGTCAGACCGCCGAAGTCAATGCCGAGATTGCGGATGTCAAGCACGGGCTGCTTGCCGATGTCGCGCTCCGGGATCAGAATATCGGTCGGCAGCGGAACCAATTTGGTGCGGTTTTTCTGGATCATTTGGACGCCTCCTTTCGGGAGAAGAGGCTACGCAGCTTCTGCGAGCAGGCGAGCTTGATCTGCTTGACGCGTGCGTTTGCGTTGAGCAGCATCACGAGGATCAGGACGATCGCGTAGATGAGCATCCGGTAGTCGTCAAAGCCGCGCAGCAGCTCCGGCAGAACAGTGAGCAGGGCGGCGGCGATGATCGAGCCGCGCAGATTGCCCATGCCGCCGAGGACGACCATGACGAGCACGCTGATCGAGGTGTTGAAGTTGAATTTTTTCGCTTCAACGGTGGAATAGTTCATCGCAAAGAGGACGCCCGCCATGCCGGCGAGAATGGCGGAGGTCACAAAGGCTTTCATCTTGTAAGACGTCAGATTCAGGCCGACGGATTCGGCGGCGATGGCATTGTCGCGGATCGCCTTGACTGCGCGGCCCTCTTTGCTGTGGACGATGTTCATGATAACGATTAGGGCAAAGAGCACCAGGCCGATGCCCAAGCCAAAGGTGGACAGCTTCGACGGGACGCTGGCGCCCTGCGGGCCGGAGATGATGAAGTTTCCGCCCACATCGGCAGAGCCGAACATCGAAAAACGCAGCGCTCCGCCGTCCAGCTCGACGTACAGGCATTCAAGTATATTTCGTATGATCTCGCCGAAGGCAAGCGTCACGATGGCGAGATAGTCGCCGCGCAGACGCAGCACGGGAATGCCGATCAGGAAGCCGGCGATACCCGCCATGATGCCGCCAATGAGCATGGCAACGAGCATCAAAGGCACGGGCGAGGTGATGTACTGCTGTAGATAAGCAACGGCAACGACGCCGGTGAACGCGCCGACGCTCATAAAGCCGGCGTGACCGAGGCTCAGCTCGCCCAGAATGCCGACCGTCAGGTTGAGCGACAACGCCATGACGATGTACACGCAGATCGGAACGAGCTGACCGCTGAAGCTGCGGCTGAGCACCTTGCCCTCGTTCAGGAAGAAGAGGACGGCAAAGGCGACGGTGACCATAGCCAGCGTGATGAGGTTCTGCCGCGAGGTTTTGGATTTCCACAGACGCATAACGACCACCTCAGACTTTCTCGTTGACCTTCTTGCCGAGCAGACCGTTGGGCTTGACAAGAAGGATGATGATCAGAACGGCAAAAACGATGGCGTTGCTCAGTTCCTGACTGATGTACGCCCTGCCGAAGATCTCGATGATGCCGAGCAGCAGACCGCCGACCAGCGTGCCGGGGATCGAGCCGATGCCGCCGAGCACGGCGGCGGTGAAGGCCTTAATGCCGGGGATGGAGCCGACCGTCGGATTGAGCACCGGGTAGGTCGAGCAGAACAGCACGCCTGCCACGGCGGCAAGTGCGGAGCCGATGGCAAAGGTGATGGCGATCGTGCGGTTGACGCTGATGCCCATCAGCTCGGCGGCGTCACGGTTTTCGGAAACCGCACGCATAGCCTTGCCGGTCTTCGTCTTTCCGGTAAAGAGGGTCAGACCGACCATGATGACGATACAGGTCAGGACGCTGATGAGCATCTCACCCGTGATCGTCAGCTTCCCGTCGAACAGGTGCAGCGGTGCAAACGATACGATGGAGGGATAGACCTTTGTGTTCGACGTCCAGATCAGCAGCGCGGCGTTCTGCAGCAGGTAGCTCACGCCGATGGCAGTGATGAGAACAGCCAGCGAAGCCGACGCGCGCAGGGGACGGTAGGCGAGCCGTTCGATGACAACGCCGAGGATGGTGCACACCGCCATTGCCATCACAAGCGCCAGCAGCGGCGGCGTTCCGAGCGAGGCAATGCTGACGAACGAGACGTATGCGCCGACCATGATAACGTCGCCGTGCGCAAAGTTCAGCATTTTCGCGATGCCGTAGACCATCGTATAGCCAAGCGCGATGATCGCGTAGATACTGCCAAGGCCAAGCCCGTTAATGAAATTCGATAATAATGCCATGAAATAGCCTCCCGTTTTCTATAATAACAGAGGTCATTTTACGACCACGCCCCCCGCGGAGTGATCCGCGAGGGGTGGAGCAGTATTGGATCAACCGGCGCTGACATACACGCCGTCCTTGATGACGACGGCGGCAGGCGCCTTATCGACCTGACCGTCCTTCCAGGTCATGTTCTGACCGGTCAGACCGCTGAAGCTCATGCTGTTGAACTGCTTGCACATCGCATCGCAGATGTCGGCAGTGGATGCGCCGGTGTCAAGACCGGTCGCGGTGAATGCCTCGTAGACTGCATAGACACAGTCATAGGCGTCGGCTGCGAACTGGTTCGGAGTCTCGCCGTAGGCATCCTGATAGCTCTTGACAAAAGACTGCGTTGCCGCGTCTTCCGCATCGGCAGCGAACGGGGTCAGGAGCATGACACCCTCGGCAAGCTCGGTGTTGAAGCCGTCCAGGGTCAGAATGCCGTCCATGCCGTCAACGCCGAAGAAGGTGGGCGCGTAGCCGATGGAGTTGGCATAGTTCAGGATCAGGGAAGCGGGGGTGTAGTAGATGGGAAGGAAGACCAGATCGGCGCCGGCGTTCTTCGCATCGGAGACCTGAACGGAGAAGTCGGAGGTGTCTTCGGTGCAGGTGCTGACGGAGACGATGTTCAGGCCGAGAGTCTTCGCTTCGGCCTCAAAGGTCTGATAGATGCCGCTGGAGTAGACGCTGCCGTTATCGTAGATGATGGCGATCTTCGCGTCAGCCATGTGGTCGGCGATATACTTAGCAGAGGCTTTGCCCTGGTTTGGGTCGGTGAAGCAGATCTGGTAGACGTTGTCCTTGCCCGTGGGGACCTCGGTGGACGAAGCAGACGGCGTCAGCGTGAAAACGCGGTCGTTATAGGCTTCGGCTGAGACGGCAACGCAGGGAGTGGTGGTGACGGTTCCGACAAGGACCTGCATGCCCCAGTCCATGAGGTTGTTATAAGCGTTGACGGATTTCTCGGCGTCGTTTTCATCGTCCTGTGCGTTGAACTCGATCTGCAGGCCGCCCTTGGCGTTGATCTCCTTGACGGCGATCTCTGCGCCGCGCTTGGCAGCGTTGCCGTAAACGGCTGCACCGCCGGTCAGCGGGCCGATGAAGCCGATCTTCAGCGCCTGGCCGCCTTCGGCCTTTTCGTCGGAGCCGCAGCCTGCGAACAGGGCGACGACCAGCACGAGTGCCATGATGATGGAAAGTGTTCTCTTCATTTTCATTTTCTCCTTTCAGAATTGACAAATGATACAAAAACCGGCTTCGTCGAAGGACGAGGCCGGTAAAAGTACTACACGGTTACAGCTTCGCGCATCTTCGACATGAATTATCTGCAAATAAGAAGGGGAATCAGACCAATAAGCAAAATGATGGATACCGACACAACGGCATCCATCAAAAGGTCGAAGAAAGACGCAGAAAAGCAAGCACCGGCAGCAGACGCAGCGGTAGCGGCGGACATATTATCATTCTGTCTGAAATACTTTTTCATCACTGCGCCTCCTTCCGGGGAATTGTGAACTTTTTATAAAAATATATCGCTTTAAACCATAAAAGTCAATCGTGAGATTATACAAAAGATGTGAATAATAATGTGCTTTGCTGTGCAATTTCGACAATCAACGCTCCGTGCCGAGGAAAAAGAGGGCAAGCGTGCCGGGGCCGGAGTGTGCACCGATGACCGGGCCGACAAAATTGATCGTGATATCGGAGATGCCGAAGCGTTTGCGCACCTCCGCGGCAAGAAATTCTGCGTCGGCAAGGCAGTCGCCGTGGCTGATGAAAACGGTCTGCTTCTGCGGTTCGATGGCGCTGGCCTCCATACGGTCGACCAGCGCAAGAATGGAGTTCTTTCTGCCGCGTGCCTTGGAGACGTTGATGAGATGACCGTCATTGTCGACGTGCAGAACGGGCTTGATGCCCAGCGCGCTGCCGACCAGCGCCGTCGCGGCACTTACGCGGCCGCCGCGCTTCAGGAAGAACAGATCGTCCACCGTGAACCAGTGGCAAAGATGCAGGCGGTTTTCCTCGGCGTAAGCCGCCGCTTCCTCGATGGTGGCGCCGGCAAGCACCTTCTGCATGGTAAGATAGACGAGCAGTCCCTGACCGAGAGAGGCACAGAGCGTGTCGACGGTCAGGATCTTGCGGTCGGGATAAGCCTCACGAAGCTCCTGCGCGGCGATCTCACTTGCGCCGTAGGTGCTGCTCAGGCCGGAGGAAAAGCCAAGGTAGAGCACGTCCTTTCCTGCCTTGAGATGCACGGACATGGCGCTTAGGAAGGTGTCGACATTGACGGCGGAGGTTTGGGCATTGGCGCCCTTGCGCAGCAGCTCATAAAAATCGGGGGAGCTGATCTCGCGCTCGTCGGGATAATTCATAAAGCTCTGCTGTCCGACATTGACGCTGAGCGGGATCACATCAAGGCCAAGCTGCTCGACCAGTCCGGCGGTCAGATCGGCGGAAGAATCAGTCATTACGGCATAGTTGCGTTCCATAACGTCCTCCTTTAGGATTTGATTGGGTAGGAAATGATTTCATGTCATTATACCAACAATTTTTCCGTATGTCAATCCGGCAAGTGGCCCGCCTGCGTTTT
>CAMEMX010000023.1 GCA_945927915.1 uncultured Clostridia bacterium | reverse complement strand
TCCTTCTTCACGGACTTCAGGACGCGGCGGTTTTTTACCCTGAAGTGAAGCGTCAGCTTGCAGTATAGATACGCAAACGGCGTCGCGATCAGGCGATAGGTCAGCCAGCGCAGGATGCTCCACCACGGCTCCGCCCGCAGGTAGCGGTAGTTTTCGTCGATCTTCTTCGGCGTGATCTGCGCGGTCGAGAACTCATCACTGCGCTCATCGCTGTAATAAATGGTCTTAACCGGAACGGTTCCGGATCCTTTCATAGGAAAGCCTCCTGCATTTTTGAGCCACCGGAACGTTGCGAATTGTTGCCGTGCAGAGCGCTCGCGCGTGTGTCCCATACTGTATCCTTTTCCGGCGAATTTTGCAAGAGAACCTGAAAAAATCACATTCTACAATTCTGTTTCACACTTCGGGAGTCGATTTTCGTACACTGAGAATTTCGGAAATCAATTCCCGGAAATCGAGAATTGCGAGAATTTGAATTTTTATCTCGAAAAATCATTGATTTTTTCTTCAATCTGTGTTAAACTCTGTCCCATCGGATTTTTCTACCAAAAAAGACATTTTGTTGACGGATAAAGGAAGAAGAAATGGATAATATCAAAGAAATCGTTCGTGAGAATTTAGTAATGCTTCGCAAGACGCACAAACTGACCCAAATTGAATTGTCGCAAAAGATCGGTTACTCCGACAAGGCCATCTCCCGCTGGGAGACCGGCGAGGTTACGCCTGATATCGAGACGCTAAACAACCTTGCGGAGCTTTACGAGATTCCGATCTCTGCCTTTTTTGAGAAGTACACACCGGAGCGTCCGCCAGTCGTTGAGGCGCGCCTTCAAATCGCACAAAAAATCGCCGTCGCGCTGCTGGGAATCGTTTGCATCTGGTACTTCGCCATCATCGGCTACGCCCGGCTGGATGTACTCTTCCACGGGCAGAACTGGCTCGCTTTCATTTGGGCCATTCCCCTCTCCTTCACCGTGGCGATCTATTTCAACGTAAAGTGGGGTAAGCGCCTGTTCACACCGATCCTCTCCTCCGGCCTATGCTGGACGCTTTTGCTTGCCATCTATCTGCAATTCGTTGAATTTCACACCTTCTTGACCTTTGTCTCCGGCGTGCCGCTCCAGATCGGCATCATCCTTTTGGCGTTCATCCATCCGACCACGAAAAAGCACCCCCGCGAATAATATTCTTTTCCGGATACATTATATATTACAATTTTTGCCAGCGCGGTCGGCGCGTCCCGAATCCACGCGCCGGTCACTTTGTTGTATTTCCTGTTTTCCGCTTCCTTTTCAGAATTTAACATCAATATTCGCACAAAAGTCGGTGAAACTACGACCGTGGCATCAGTGTTCGATTCTGTCGAAGCAGCGTTTCCACATCGCGCTGCGAAGGATATGTACTTCGGCGCAGCGAACACCCGTGACACAAAACGACAAAAGGAGATGGAAAACATGAAGAGCAACAACCAGATCAACATTCCGGAAGCGCGTGAAGCGATGGACAAGTTCAAGATGGAGGCTGCAAGCGAAGTGGGCGTCAACCTGAAGCAGGGCTACAACGGCGACCTCACCTCCCGCGAGGCCGGCTCCGTCGGCGGCCAGATGGTCAAGAAAATGATCGAGGCCTACGAGCGCAACATGAAGTAATCCCGGGTTCCGGCAGGGCCGCGGCGGATTCCCGCCGCGGCCTCATTTTGCTGCACACCGGCGGCTCACGTTGAGCAGTTTGCACAATGTTCCCCATATTATTCTGTGGAAAGAGCTAAATTCCACGGTATATGTCAGTTTTTCCTTGCAAAACCGTTTTATTTCCATTACGCTATAGGTAGTATTTCTACAGAAAGGCGTAAGGAAATGAAAGCAAAAAAAGAGCCGGCATACACTTCACCAAACAGTCTTGACGGTCGCCTGCCGCTGATCGAGGCGATCCCGCTCGGCTTACAGCACGTTTTGGCGATGTTTGTCGGCAACCTCTCTCCCCTGCTCGCCATTATGGCTGTCTGCGGCATCACGACCGCCGAGGGCCTTGGCGCGCTGCGTGTATCTCTGCTGCAAAACGCCATGCTGATCGCCGGTCTTGTGACCTTTGTCCAGCTCTATCCCATCGGCCCGATCGGAGGAAGGCTTCCCATCGTCATGGGCACTTCCTCCGGCTTTATCGGGATCAACAAATCCATCGCCGCGAGCATGATGGCGGGCGTTGCCGCAGGTACCATCACAACGAGCGCCGAGGCCGGCATCTATGCCTACGGCGCGATCATGGGCGCTTCGCTGATCGGCGGCGCATTCGAAATGGGTCTCGGCTTCTGCATCAAGCCCCTGCGCAAGTTCTTCCCGCCCGTCGTCACCGGCACGGTCGTCGTCGCCATCGGCCTGAGTCTGTTCTCCGTCGGCATCGGCTTCTTCGGCGGCGGCAGCAGCAGCGCAGATTTCGGCGCGCTGTGGAATCTCTTCCTCGGTCTCGTCACACTGACATCCATTATCGTCTTTAAGCACTGCTTTAAGGGCTTCCCCTCCGTCGCCTCCATCCTTCTCGGCATCATCGTCGGCTATATCGTCTCGTTCCTCATGGGGCTCTTCCTGCCGACCACCATGGTAGTCGACGGCAAGGAGGTCACCTGCGCTTATATCACGCAGTGGTCGCAGGTCAAGGACGCCGCATGGCTCGCCGTTCCGAAGATCATGCCCGTCAAGCTGCAATTCAATCTCTCCGCGATCATTCCGATGTGCATCATGTTCATCGTCACCGCCGTCGAGACTATCGGCGATACCGCCGGTGTCACCGAGGGCGGTCTGGACCGTGCGCCGACCAACCGCGAGCTGTCCGGCTCGGTCATCTGCGACGGCTTCGGCTCCGCACTGGCGTCCGTCTTCGGCGTCCTGCCGAATACTTCGTTCAGCCAGAACGTCGGCCTCGTCGGCATGACAAAGATGGTCAACCGTTTTGCCATCGCAATGGGCGCCGGAATTCTGGTGCTGTGCGGCCTGTTCCCCAAGGTCGGCGCTGTGATCTCGATCATGCCGCAGCCCGTCCTCGGCGGCGCAGCGGTCATCATGTTCGCTTCGATCGTCATCTCCGGCATCAATCTCATCACGACCGAGTCGCTCTCCGGCCGCAACGCGACGATCGTTTCCGTGGCGCTCGGCCTCGGCTACGGCATCGGCTCGACCTCGGCGGTGCAGGCGCATCTGCCGCAGTGGCTCAGCTATATCTTTGGCGGCTCCGGCATTGTTCCCGCAGCGCTGATCGCCATTGTGCTCAACGTCCTGCTTCCGAGAGAAAAGAAAGCAGCCGCGAAGAAATAATCCGTTTCCTCCTTCACAAATTCTAAATTTGTTTCTACTTCGTTCATAGTTTCTTCAAAAGTCGCCTGTATACTGCAAGTGTAAGGTCGATATCGGAACTGCCCCGAGTCGAACCTGACGTCCATCTTTTCATTTATCTCTCTTTTTTATTTTTCCCTCTCTCATTTCTGTAGCGGATTCCCGGCTGTTCTCCCCCGAACAGCCGGGAATTTGCCATTTGGGGACAAAAATGCCGGAGCAAGGCGATTTCCTTGCTCCGGCGGTTTCTTATCGTTCGTAGTCGAACTCAAAATCATAGATGCTGACGGTGTCGCCGTCCTCAATGCCCATCTCCTCCAGGCGGTCAAACAGGCCGCTTCTGCGAAGCTGGCGGTCAAAATACATCCGCGATTCATAATCGGCAAAGTTGATGTCGCAGATCAGCCTGCGCAGCCACTCGCCGGAGACGACCCACAGGTCGCCCATGTGTTCGATCGAAAGGTCGTCGGCCTCACCAGCCTCGGGCAGGGGCTTGACATACTCCGGCTCATAGACGACGACCGGCGGAAGATCGCGCAGCTTGCCCGCGATGACGCGCATGAGCTGCTTTGTGCCCTGCGTGGTCGCGGCGGAGATCTCATAAAATTCATAGCCGCGCGACGTGACGTAGTCGCGCAGACGCGCCAGGTTGTCGCTGCCCTCCGGGATCAGGTCGCATTTGTTCGCCGCGACGATCATCGGACGCTTCGCAAGCTCCTCGGAATAGCTCTTCAGCTCCGCGTTGATCTTCTCGAAATCCTCAACGGGGTCGCGGTCCTCCGAGCCGGAGACGTCGACGATGTGCACCATCAGGCGGCAGCGGTCGATATGGCGCAGGAAATCGTGGCCGAGGCCCGCACCTTCGGCGGCACCCTCGATGATGCCGGGGATGTCCGCCATGACGAACGACACGCCCTCGTCGACGTAGATCACGCCGAGGTTGGGATAGAGCGTCGTAAAATGGTAGTTGGCGATCTTGGGTCTTGCATTGGAGGTCACGGACAGGAGCGTCGATTTGCCGACATTCGGGAAGCCGACCAGACCGACATCCGCAAGGAGCTTTAGCTCCAGAACGACCTCATGCTCCTCGCCGGGCAGGCCGGCCTTGGCAAAGCGGGGCAGCTGGCGCGTCGGCGTTGCGAAATGCTTGTTGCCCCAGCCGCCGCGGCCGCCCTTGCAGAGAATGAAGTCCTCATTGTCGGACATATCCTTGATGACCTCGTTCGTCCCGGCGTCGCGGACGACTGTGCCGCGCGGCACCTGAATGACGAGGTCCTCGCCCTTCTTGCCGAAGCGGCGTCCGCCCTGACCGTCCTCACCCGAAGATGCCGTGTATTTGCGCTTGTAGCGGAAATCCATCAGCGTCGAGAGGTTGTCGTTGACGCGCAGGACGATGTTGCCGCCCTTGCCGCCGTCGCCGCCGTCAGGCCCGCCGGCTGCAACGTATTTTTCCCGGTGAAACGCCACCGCGCCGTTGCCGCCGTTACCGGCTTTTACAAAAATTTTGACTTTATCTACAAACATATTCATTCCTCCTGACGTCGGTCTGACTCATCGGAAAAAAATCCCGAACATAAAAGATATGTTCGGGATTCCTTATTGCATCTTACTGTTCGATGGCGTAGACAGAGCACTGCTTGCGATCCTTGCCCTTGCGCTCAAACTTGACGTGACCGTCAATCAGAGCAAACAGGGTGTCGTCGCTGCCGATACCGACGTTGTTGCCGGGATGGATGTGCGTGCCTCTCTGACGAACCAGAATGTTGCCCGCGAGGACGAACTGACCGTCCGCGCGCTTCACGCCCAATCTCTTGGACTCGGAATCACGGCCGTTCTTGGTGGAACCGCCGCCCTTCTTATGTGCGAAGAACTGAAAACCGATTTTCAGCATTTGTTACACCTCCATAACTTCGATATAATCAGGATAATCATCCCGCAGGGACAGCATGGTCAGAATAAAACCATTCAGCACGTCCTGTACTGCGTCCTCGTCGTCGCAGGTTGCGGGAAGGGTCAAGGTGATCCGGGGTTCGCTTTCGTTCACTTTGGTGTTTGCATGGTTGCCGAGGACGTCATTGATCGTGCATTCGGCAAACGTGACGGCGGTGGAAACTGCGGCACAAATGATGTCGCTTCCCGCCTCTGCATACCCGCTGTGCCCCGATACGGAGAATCCGTTGATCCTGCCGTCGTGATTGAAAATCTCGATCTTAGTCATTACACGGAGATCTTTTCAATCTGCACCTTGGTGTACGGCTGTCTGTGGCCGCGGATGGACTTGGAGTCCTTCTTCGGGCGGTACTTGAAGACGACGACCTTCTTGCTCTTGCCGTTCTTCAGGACCTTCGCTTCGACGGAAGCGCCTGCCACGACGGGAGCGCCGAACTTGGAGTTCTCGCCGTCCACGACTGCCAGCACCTGATCGAAGGTTACGGTTGCGTCAGCCTCGGCGCCGAGCTTCTCGACGTAGATCACGTCGCCCTCCTTGACGCTGTACTGCTTGCCACCGGTAACGATAACTGCCTGCATTATTTGGTTGCACCTACCTTTTTTGTAGTCTCGCTCTGGAGGTGTGAGATATATCAACTTTGACCTCTTCGACGCGGCCTGTCTATTTTAGCATTTCAAAGCTAAAAAGTCAAATACTATTTGACACTTTTTTTCAAATTTGATATACTTTTTTTATCAAACAGCAAAGGAAATGGTGAGCTTATGAAAAAAATCGCGGCACTTATGCTGCTTCTTTGCCTACTCCTCGGCGGCTGCGCGAAAAGCGGCCCGGTCGAGACGGAGATCTTCGCAATGGATACCTATATGCGCATCCGCGTCTGGGGCGACAGCGGTCTTGTCAGCGACGTGTGCGACGAGATCTACCGGCTGGAAACGCTCTTTTCCGTCACGGACGAAAAGGGCGAGATCTTCGCACTCAACAGGGACGGCAAAGCTGCCCTCAGCGCCGAGACCGCAGAGCTGCTGGCGAAGGCAGCGGCGCTCTCCGAGCGCACGGGCGGTGCCTTTGACCCGACGGTCTATCCGCTGGTGCGCGCCTGGGGCTTTACCGCCGACGAGCAGCGCGTTCCGGCGCAGGACGAGCTTTCCGCTCTTCTTCCCTCCGTCGGCGTGGAGCATTTGCAGCTCAACGGCACGGA
This sequence comes from uncultured Clostridia bacterium, assembly GCA_945927915.1. Classification (GTDB taxonomy): domain Bacteria; phylum Bacillota; class Clostridia; order Oscillospirales; family Oscillospiraceae; genus JAZOXB01. The sequence continues at coordinate 6,526 of CAMEMX010000023.1, read as the reverse complement.
GGCCGTGCTGACAGGCGGCGCGCAGCTCGATCTCGGCGGCATCGCCAAGGGTTACACGGCGCAGAAGTGTCTGTTGTATCTGGAAAATGAGGGCGTGCAAACGGCGATGGTCTCCCTCGGCGGCAACGTCCAGACCCTCGGCACGAAGCCGGACGGCTCCGCCTGGGTCATTGGTATTGCCGATCCGAACGAGCCCTCCGAAGCCGTGGCTACGCTCACCTTTACCGGGTCGATGGCGCTCGTCACCTCCGGCGGTTATCAGCGCTGCTTTGAAAAAGACGGCGTGCGCTATCACCACATCCTCGACCCGGAAACCGGCCTGCCGGCGGGTTCCGGTCTCGCCTCCGTCACCGTGATCACGTCCGACGGCACGACCGCCGACGCACTCTCGACCGCCCTTTTTGTCATGGGCTTGGAAAAGGGCGCGGAATTCTGGCGCGGCAGCGACGATTTTGAGGCCGTCTTCATCACGCAGGAGGGAAAGATCGTTGCCACCGAGGGCGCGGCTGCCATGTTGGGCGGCTGCGAATTTGAGGTGCTCGCGCGGTGAAAGCGAAGAGCTGGCTTCTGTTCTTTTCCGCGCTCTGCGCGATCCTTGTTGTTTTGAGCGCAGTCTTACTATGCGGCGGAAAGCGCGCGGAATACGCGGAGGTCTATTCCGACGGAAAACTGATCGTCCGTCTTGATCTGTCAAAAGACACCAAGTACCGCGTGGATTTCGGCAGCGGCTGGAATCTGCTCACCGTGCACGACGGGAAAATCGCAGTCACCGACGCTTCCTGCGCAACGCGGGACTGTGTTCGCCACGCGCCTGCCGACCATGGCGCGCCCATTGTCTGCCTGCCCAATCGTCTTACGATTAAATTTACAGATTCTTCCGATTATGACGCGTTAATTGGCTAAATTCTCGTCGGCCCGCTCGGTACTTATTCCACCATCTGCATTTCACCGTAATGTATGACGGAAAAACCGTCAATCCGATGAGCTATATCTCTCTCCCGTAAATGAACGATCCCGGTCGGAAGCAGGCTTTCTGCCTTCCGCCGGGATCTTTGTCACAGTTTTTTTGTGTTCTTCGAGATCTCACCGAGCGCCTCTGCTGCTTCCGTCGTATAATCGTGGAGCTTGGCGACATCTCCGAGGCTGACCATGCCAACGAGCTTGCCGTCCTCCTCCACGGGCAGGCGGCGCACCTGCCGCTGCGCCATCAGCGCCGAGGCATTCTGAACGCTCTCCTGCGCATCGACGGAGTAGATCCGCCGCGTCATGATCTCCGACACCTTGACGCTCTGGGCATCGTCATCCGCCGCAACGCAGCGCAGTACGATGTCCCGGTCGGTCACCATCCCACGCAGGCGTCCGTCCTTGGTACAGACCGGAAGCGCACCGACGTTGAAGCGCGACAGCAGCCGCGCCGCGACCGCCGCGCTCTCGTCCGGCTCGACGCAGACCACATTGGTTGACATAACATCTTTGACCTTCATAACACGATCCCCTTTCCGTAGAAACACGCCCCTGCCGACGAAAGCCGGCAGGGGCGTTTGTCTTATGGAAGTATGGGAAAAAAGCGGATGATTTATACCTTATTTCTGAAAGCTCGCGTCGATGGCCGCGGCGGCCTTCTTGCCGGCGCCCATCGCCAGGATGACGGTCGCAGCGCCGGTCACGGCGTCGCCGCCGGCGTAGACACCCTCGCGGGTGGTCATATTCTCCTCGTTGACGATCAGGCAGCCCTTCTTATTCGTCTCAAGGCCCGGCGTAGTCGAGCGGATGAGCGGGTTCGGGGAGGTGCCGAGCGCCATGATGACGGTGTCGACGGGCAGCTCGAACTCGCTGCCGGCGATCTCGATGGGGCGGCGGCGGCCGGAGGCATCGGGCTCACCCAGCTCCATGCGGATGCACTGCATCGCGCCGACTCTGCCGTTGCCGTCGTCGAGGATCTTCGTGGGATTGCACAGCGTGCAAAGCTCGATGCCCTCTTCCTTGGCGTGGTGCAGCTCCTCCAGACGAGCGGGCATTTCGGCCTCGCCGCGGCGGTAGACGATGTAAACGTGCTCGGCGCCGAGGCGCTTTGCGCAGCGGGCGGCGTCCATTGCGACGTTGCCGCCGCCGACGACCGCGACAGCCTTCGAAACGATCACGGGCGTGTCGCTCTCTTCGTTGTAAGCCTTCATCAGGTTAATGCGGGTGAGGTATTCGTTCGCGGACATGACGCCCTTGAGCGCTTCGCCCTCGATGTGCATGAACATCGGCAGGCCGGCGCCGGAGCCGACGAAGACGGCCTTGAAGCCCATCTCAAACAGCTCGTCCACGGACAGCACCTTGCCGATGACCATGTTGGTCATGACCTCGACCCCCATCGCTTCGAGCTTTTTGATCTCGTTGGCGACGATGGCCTTGGGCAGACGGAATTCGGGGATACCGTAGACCAGCACGCCGCCGGCGGTATGCAGCGCCTCAAAAATCGAGACCTCGTAGCCCTTCTTGGCAAGCTCGCTCGCGCAGGTCAGGCCGGCAGGGCCGGAGCCGACGACGGCGATCTTGATGCCGTTGGATTCGGGCTTTTCGGGCATTTTGTTGACATTCTCGCGGTACCAGTCGGCGACGAAGCGCTCAAGTCTGCCGATGGCGACCGGCTCGCCCTTGATGCCGCGGACGCACTTGCACTCGCACTGGCTCTCCTGCGGGCAGACGCGGCCGGACAGCGCGGGCAGGGCGTTGGTGGAGGTGATGATCTCGTAAGCGGCGAGGAAATCACCCTCGGCGACCTTCGCGATAAATTCGGGAATGCGGATATTGACGGGGCAGCCGCCGACGCACAGCGGCTTCTTGCAGTTCAGGCAGCGCTTGGCCTCCTCGACTGCCATCTCGGCGGTGTAACCGAGGGAGACTTCCTTAAAGTTCTTGTTGCGGACGTTCGCATCCTGCTCCGGCATGGGAGTTTTCGTCATTGTCATATTTGCCATGGTTCTTCCTCCCTTACTGAATCAGCGCCTTGCCGATCTTTTCGATGCGGCACATATGGCCCTTTTCGTCCTCGGATTCCTGATCGCGGTAGACGCCGTTGCGGTTCATCAGCTCGGCAAAGTCGACCTTGTGGCCGTCAAATTCCGGGCCGTCCACACAGGCGAACTTGACCTCACCGCCGACCGTGACGCGGCAGCCGCCGCACATCCCCGTGCCGTCGACCATGATGGGGTTCAGCGAGACCATCGTCTTGACGCCAAACGGTTCGGTCGTCTTGCAGACGAACTTCATCATGGGCACCGGGCCGATGGCCAGCACCTCGTCATACTGCTTGCCGGCTTCGAGCAGCTCCTGCAGCTTGACGGTGACGAAGCCGTGCTCACCGTAGGAGCCGTCGTCGGTCATCAGATAGAGGTTGTCGCTGCACGCGCGGAACTCGTCTTCGAGAATGACGATGTCCTTGTTGCGGAAGCCGACAATGACATCGACCTCGCAGCCGGCTTCCTTAAAAGCCTGTGCGGAGGGCAATGCGATCGCGCAGCCGACGCCGCCGCCGACCACGCACACGCGCTTCACGCCTTCCATCTCGGTGGGTCTGCCGAGCGGGCCGACGAAATCGCTGATATAGTCGCCCTCATTGAGCGCGCCGAGCATCTTGGTGGACAGGCCGACCTTCTGGAAGATGATCGAGACGGTGCCCTTCTCGCGGTCGTATCCGGCGATGGTCAGCGGCACACGTTCGCTCTTTTCGTCGACGCGGAAAATGATGAACTGTCCCGCTTTCGCTTTTCTGGCGATGAAGGGGGCTTCGATCTCCATCAGCGTGACAGCGGAATTGAGTTCCTTTTTGCGGACAATTTTGAACATGAAATTCACCCTTTCGTGCGAATACAAAGATTTCCGTTTCAAATTATAGCATAGATTCGGAATAATTCAACAGGAAAAACTCAAAAATCGGCTGGAATTATTACCGCTTCCGTGCCGATCTTATCCCAGCGGAAGGCTGCGGTCAGCTCCGCCGCGCTGACCGGCGCGTCGTTTCCGGTCAGCCCGGCCAGATGCGCGAGCCTGCCGAGGAGCGCCTGTGGGCTATGGTTTTGTCGCAGGTGCGCCATGTCAAGGCTCTTTTCGCGCTTGCTTAGGCGCTTTCCGTCCGGCGCGACGAGCAGCGGCACATGGTAAAACCGCGGCACGGGCAGGCCGAGGGTGCGATACAGGAAAATCTGCCGTGCGGTAGAGCCGAGCAGATCGCTGCCGCGCACGACCTCCGTCACCCCGCCGAAGCCGTCGTCGCAGACGACCGCAAGCTGATAGGCATAGACGCCGTCGGAGCGGCGGACGATAAAATCGCCGCACTGGGTCGCAAGGTTTTCGCTCTGCGGGCCAAAAACGCCGTCCGTAAATCGTACCGTCTCGTCCGGCACACGCACGCGCCAGGCAGGCTTGCGTCGCTTCTGTTCGCGTTCGGCCTGTGTCAGATCCCGGCAGGTGCCGGCATAGAGGAACGTTCCGTCGGAGGCGTGCGGCGCGGAGGCCTCGTGCAGCTCGCTGCGCGTGCAGTAGCACGGATAGGTCGGCAGCTTCGCAAAGGCTTCGGCATAGGCCGCGGCGCGGGTGCTTTGCAGCGGCATCTCTCTGTCCCAGTCCAGCCCCAGCCAGCGCAGGTCGTCGCGCAGCGCCTCGATGTACTCCCCTTTGCTGCGCTCCGGGTCGAGATCCTCGATGCGCAGCAGCATTTCCCCGCCCTGACTGCGCACGGAAAGCCACGCCAACAGCGCGGTAAACACGTTGCCCAGGTGCATTCTGCCCGACGGGCTGGGCGCAAACCGACCGACCGTCACCGGAAGCTCACCTCATTTTTCAGCGGCTCACCTTGCAGATAGCGGCGCAGATTCTCCGCGCAGATCGCCCAGATCTTTTCCTCGGTCTGCGTTAGGTGACCGAAGCTCACGCCCGCGACGTGCGGCGTCACGACGGCATTCGGCAGCGTCCAGAGCGGGTGCCCCTGCGGCAGCGGCTCCGGGTCGGTCACGTCGAGGCCGACGCCGAACAGGCGTCCGTTCGAAAGCGCCGCCGCCAGCGCGTCCGTGTCCGCAAAGCTCCCGCGACCCACATTGATGACAATTGCATCCTGCTTCATTGCCGCGATGCGCTCGGCATCAAGCCAGCCCGCCGTCTGCGCAGAGTGCGGCAGGGCGCAGAGGACAAAATCCGCCTCCGGCAGGAAAAGCTCCGCACATTCGAGGGTCGTCAGCACGTCAAAGCCCTCGCGTCTGCGCCGTGCCTCACGGCAAACGCCGACGGTATGCACGCCGAGCGCCTTCAGGCGCCGAGCAATGCTCCCGCCGAGGTCGCCGCTGCCGAAGATCAGCGCCGTTGCGCCGCTGACCTGCTTTTCGCAGCCGAGGTCGTTCCATTGGCCCGCGCGGACATAGGCCGGCAGGCGGCGGCACAGCGCCAGCAGCATTGCAAGCGCGTGCTCCGCGATCGTCTCTCCGAACGCGCCGGAGGCGGTCGTCAGCCGCACGTTTGGCGGAAATTTTCCGTTCAGGTATCGGTCCGCGCCTGCCCACGTCATCTGCACCCACGCAAGCGCTCCGGCGTGCGAAAGCTCCTGTGTCGTCGGATTTCCGAAAATGACCTGTGCCGCTTCGATCGCACGCAGGCGGTCGGGGTCTGACGGACAGAGCGTCGTGACGCCCTCGATGGGGCAGGCGCGCTCCGTATCCGTTTCCGCGAGATAAATCATGTTCTGCATGGCGTTACCTCTTTAATATGCAATATTCAGGTCGTCCCAGCCGATGTCGCGCTCGTAGGGATTGAAATACTCGTTGATGAGGTCGAGATAGTCGCCGTCGGCGTCGATGGCGACATAGTCGCCCGTCAGGTAAAACGGCACGGTGGTCATATACATATCGTCCGTCCCGCACAGCACCGCCGATTCCGCCAGCCACAGCAGATTCCGCGTGGACAGGTCGGTCAGCGCATACTTGCCAAAAAGACGCAGCGCCTGCGGCAGCTTGAACACGTTCTTCACCGAGGCCCACTGCCCGATCGCCGCGAGCATGAAGTCGCGCTGGACGCTCACGCGGCCGATGTCCGCGTCGACGTAGCCGTAGCGGAAGCGCACAAGCCCCATCGCCTCTTCACCGTCAAGCGTCTGGAGGCCCTTGTTCAGGTGGATATAAAGCTCCTGCGAGGGGTCTTCATAGTTCATATCCATCGGCACGTCGAATTCCACGCCGCCGAAGAGGTCGACCAGCTCGATAAACACGTCCAGCTCCAGAAGCACATAGCCGTCCGGGCGGAAGCCGATGCAGTCGGCCACATAGTCCATCAGACTGTCCATGCCCTCTTCGCCCTTGCCGTTGACGCCGTAGGCGCTGTTGATCTTGTGGGGCACATAGGTCGAGTTGACCTTTGTGTCGCGCGGAATGCTCATCAGGCTCATGCGTTTTTCTTCCCGATTGATGTTCAGGAGCATGATCGTGTCGGTGCGGTCGCCGGATTCATCCGTGCCCGCAAGCAGGATCGTTGTGCAGCCGTCCTTCCGCGCACG
>CAMEMX010000022.1 GCA_945927915.1 uncultured Clostridia bacterium | reverse complement strand
GGCATCGTGTCGCAGCATCCGATTGAGGAGGTCACGCTGCAGGAGTGGGAGAAGATCATGCGCGTTAACGTCTATGGTGCTTTCTTCTGCATCCAGCAGGCTCTGCCCGACATGAAGGAAAACCGCGAGGGCAAGATCATCAATTTCTCTTCCAAGAGCGGCAAGACCGGCTCTGCCCTCATGGTGCCGTATTCCTCTGCAAAGGGCGCCGTCATCAGCATGACGCAGGCCATCGCCTATGAGGTCGCTCCGTTTAACATCAACTGCAACTGCCTGTGCCCGGGCATTACGGACATGACCGGCGTCTGGGACGCTGTCAGCGCGGGCTATATCAAGAACCTGCAGATGCCGCGCGAGCAGGTCGTCGACAAATTCACCGCCAAGATCCCGCTCAAGCGACTGACGAGCATCGACGACGTTGTCGACTTTGTCGAGTTCCTGACGGTTTCCGGCAACTACTGCACCGGCCAGGCGTTCAACATCAGCGGCGGCCGCGAGATGCACTGAGGTGACACTATGGCATACGATCCGAGTTACGCACAGTATATCGACCACACCGTCCTTAAAGCGGACACGACGCGCGAGACCCTGCTGCGCTTCTGCAATGAGGCAAAGCAGTACGGCTTTGCCAGCGTTTGCGTGAATCCGTGCAATATCGCCTTTGTTGCCGAACAGCTCAAGGGCAGCGGCGTCAAAACCGCGGCCGTCGTCGGCTTCCCCCTCGGCGCGAACAAGAGCGCCGTCAAGGCAGCCGAGGCACGCGAGGCGATCGCTGACGGCGCCGACGAGATCGACATGGTCATCAACATCGGCGCTCTGAAGGACGGCAGGCTTGACTATGTCCGCGAGGACATCCGTGCCGTCGTTGAGGCAAGTCATCCGCAGGCGATCGTCAAGGCGATCATCGAAGAAAGCGCTCTGACGCCGGAGGAGATCGCCATTGCAGCCAGACTTGTGATGGAGGCCGGCGCGGATTTCGTCAAGACCTCGACCGGATTCGGCTCCGGCGGCGCGACGGAGGAGGGCGTCAGGATCATCCGCTCCGTCGTCGGCGACCGCTGCAGGATCAAGGCAGCCACCGGCATCAATAACCGTGCCATTTGCGATGCGTTCTTGAAGCTCGGCGTCACGCGGTTCGGCACCAGCAAGGGGATCAGGATCGTGGAGGATCGTGAGGCATGAGACCGGACGGCGTACTTTTTGACCTCGACGGAACGATTTGGGATAACACCGCCAATGCCGCTGCCGCATGGGAGCTGGTTTTGCGCACGGTGCCGGAGCAGCCGCCCATCCCGACGCGGGAGGACATCCGTGACTGCTGCGGCTTTGCGCTGCCCGGCCTTGCGGAGCATCTTCTGCCGACGCTCCCCCTGGAGCGCGCAATGGAGATCGTGCTGGAATGCTACAAGCACGAGGGCCCTGTCACACGGAAAAACGGCGGCATCCTCTATCCCGGCATTGAAGAAACGCTCCGGCAGATCTGCGAGGAACAGCCGTTGTTCCTGATCAGCAATTGCAGCCCGGAGTATCTCAGCGCGTTTTTTGACGCGCACGGTCTCGGACGCTATTTCCGCGACAGCGCCTGCTGCGTGAATGAAAATACAACCAAGGCTGGAAATATTTCCAGAATTTGCAAAGAATACGGTCTTCGCGCACCTGTCTATGTCGGCGACACGATCATGGACTATAACGCGGCAACGGAGGCGGGATGCGATTTCATTTTTGCCGCCTATGGCTTTGGTCAGGTGCCGCAGGCACGCTGGAAGATCGACCGCTTCTGCGACCTGAAGACCCTCTTACCGACCATTGATATCTGACCTGCGGAGGACGCTGCTATGAATCACGAAACCGAGCGCATTGCGGAGCTTTTTCAAGATGGCAAATATGGTGAGATCACCGCTCTTTGCTCATCCGACGAGCCGTGGGAGGAACCGCTTCCCACCGTCTACTGCTTGGCTTCGCAGTATCTTGGCAAAATGCCGCTCACGCGCGAGGGACTTGCGGATACATGGCAGTCCATCAAAACGCTCCTTCGGCAGGAAAACGGTGACAATGTGCCGTCTCCGGCGCTTGCGCAGACGGCGCAGGAGCTTTTGACCCTATGCGCAACGTCGCTTTACCGTGCCTGCAACGACCGGCTGAAGCTGGAATATGCGATGCTGCAAAAGGATGTGAGCTTTGAGAAAAAGGAGTACGTCATCGACCGGATGCGTGAGCTTTTGCTCGGAGCGGACATCGACTTTACCGCGATCGTCGAGGTGCTGGAGGACTGCGCCGCGACCGTCACGCAAACGACCGAGTTCTGCGGCGCATCGGAGGAATTCTTCCTCGGCTATCTGCGTGTGCTGCAAAACGCGGCCCAGATCGCGGAGGACAACAGCCTCCTGGAGCGGTTTCCTCCCGTGCGTTTGGCCCGCCGTGCCTGCGGCCTGCCGCTGCGCGAGGATATGACCGAGGCGCTGGAAAAGCGAAACGCGCTGCTTGCGCTGACGCTGCAGGGCGACGACGCGCTGAAGGACTGGGCTTATTTTGCGACCTATGCGGAAAAAGCCGGTATTTCGCGTGAAGCGCTGGAAAAGGCGCAGAGGAAGCGCAAACGCGTTGAACGACTGAAATTCTGGAAGAAAAAGAAATAATGCTCTATGCCCCGCTGCGGGGTGTGCCTTCGGCAGAAAAGCACACCCCACAGCGGGTTTTGCTTTTGAGGAATCTGTTGCGATAAAGAAACGGAAGCCTTGACAAATCTTCCTCGTGCTACGATAATAAAAACAGAATGAATATGAACAATGAGAGGGGGCTTCCGCGTGCGAAACAGCAGAAAGACAAGAGTTCTGAATTGTGTCTGCATTGCGTTGGTGCTTCTGTCGGGCGTGGTGCGGCTGCTGATGAAGAACGTGGATGCCGTCTCATTTAATTTACTCATCTGCACGCTCTTTACCGCAGCCGCAGTCATTTGGATCAGCCAGCTTCAGCGGCGGCTGCTGCGTGCGCAGACGCGCAGAAATCTGATCGCAGTAGGCGTTTTTGTGATCCTGTGGATGATGCTGCGGACGGTGAAATACATTTATACGCCCTACAATACTGTCGCGGAGCGCTACTGCTGGTATCTGTATTATCTGCCGCAGACCTTTATTTTGCTGCCGATGCTCTTTTCCGTGCTGCAAATCGGGCGGGCGTCCGACCAGCCGCTTGACCGCCGGTGGCGGCTGCTCTATCTGCCTGCGTTTGCGCTGGTGTTGGGCATTCTGACGAACGATCTGCATCAGCTCGCTTTCCGCTTCCCGGAGGGGATACCCTGGTCGGATTCGGCTTACGAGCACGGCGTGCTTTATTTTGCGTCGATGGCGTGGTTGGCGGTCGTCTTTTTCGCGATGGTCTTTATCGCGCTGCGCCGCTGCGCCGTACATGGAAACCGGAAAAAGCTGTGGATGCCGCTTGCGCCGCTGGCCTCCGCCCTGTTTTGCTTTCTCAGCTACTTTATCTTGGGCGACGGCGGTGTTCTGTCGATTTATAAGGTACCGGAGATCCTCTGCTTTACCGATTGCGCCTTTATGGAAGGCCTGATCCTGGCAGGACTGCTCCCTTCCAACGACGGCTATGACGAGCTATGGAACGCGTCTTCCATCGGTGCGGGGATCATGGCAAGCAGCGGCGAAATGCGGCGCAGCGCGTCGCAGACGATCGCGGTTAAGCCGGCGCAGGTACGTCAGGCGGAACACGGGGAGATTCTGCTGCAAGACGGCAACGTCTCCCTCAGAAGCCACAGGATCCACGGCGGCTATGGCTTTTGGACGAAGGATACCTCCGAGCTTAATCGCCTGAACCGTGAGCTTGCGGAGCTTGGCGATGTGCTGACGGAGGAAAACACAATGCTTGACGCCGAGAACCGCCTCGCGCAGGAGCGTGTCCGCATGGAACAGCAAAGCCGCCTCTATGACGGGATCGCGCAAAGCGTGAAGCCCCAGTTGGAACGGATCAATGAGCTGCTGGATCATGTGCCGCAGGAGGAAATGGCCTTTGAGCGGTCGATGAAATATGCCTGCATTTTGAATGCTTACGTCAAGCGGCGCTCCAATCTCCTGCTGCTGCAGGATCAAAGCAACAGGATCGACGGCGGAGAGCTTTGTCTTGCAATCGGTGAGTCGATGGAGTATCTGCGTCTTTACGGCGCGGAAACACACGCGCAATTCCGTGCGCAGGGGAGCATTTCGGGGGAGAAGCTCCTTGCGGCCTATGCGGTTTTTGAGGCGGTACTGGAAGCGGCGCTTCCGGACGTGGATGCGGCGCTCGTAACGCTGACGATCTCGGAAGCGACGTTGGAGCTGCGCATGGAGCTGAACGCGCCGAGCCGCCTTCTGACGCAGGCGGAAGCGGAACGCGCATTGGGCCTTCCCCAAGCGGCGGTGAGAGTGGACGCGGAAGGTTTGACGGAGTATCTTACCCTCTTGATCCCGGCAGGAGGTGAGGACGGATGACGCCATACGGAACGTTGAGTTCTGCCGCGCAGGGCGTATTTGGCGTGCTTGCGCTTCTTTTGATGGCGGCTGCGGTCTATGTCCTTGTGGCTGCCTGTACTCTGCGCCTGCGCAGGCTGCTGCGGGTCGGAGCCGCTTTTCTGGCGGCTGTTTCTGTGCTTCTGCTGCAGGGGATCGGGGATGTGGCGTGCTGTGCGAAAGAAGGAATTACGCCGCTCCTTTTCGCGGGAGTCACGGCGCGGCTCCCTGCGGTCGCCATCGCGCTCCTGCTTGCGCTGCTGGCCGCTGCCGAGGCGGTTTTCCTGTGGCGGCTGAAGAAAACACGAACGACAACGCTTACGCCGATGTCCGCAAAGGAGAGCCTTGACGCTCTGCCGGACGGGATCTGCTTTTTTACCGCTGACGGACAGCCGCTGCTCGTGAACACGCAGATGAACCGCATCTGCGCGGAGCTTTTCGGCGCGGAGCTGCTGAACGCCGCCGATTTTTGTCGCAGGCTGTACGGCGGCGCGGGAAATGCCGCGTATCTGCGGACGGAGCCGACGCTCCGTATCCGCACGAAGGACGCAAAGGTCTGGGAGTTTCGCCTCCGGACGCTTACGGTAAGGAATACCGAGGTGCGGGAGCTTGTTGCCTGCGACGTGACAACACTATGCCGCCTGAGCGGGGAGCTGGACGCGAGGAACCGCAGCCTGAAGCTGCTCAACGAGCGCCTGCGACGCTACGGCAGCGAGGTGGAGAAAAGCACGATGGAGCACGAGCTGCAGGCGGCGAAGATCCGGGTGCATGACAACGTTGGACGCTCCCTGCTCGCATTGCGCGCCTATCTGGAGCAGCCGCCGTCAGAACGTGACCGCGAGGCGCTGCTGCTCCTGTGGCGGCATACCGCTGCGGTGCTGCGCAACGAGGCCGAGCCGGAAAAACAGAGAAGCGATTGGGCCTTGCTGCAAAAGGCTGCGCAGTCCGTGGATGTGCAGATCGAGAAAGAAGGGGCGCTGCCGGAGGCGCAGCGTGAAAGGGCTGTCATCCTGACGGCGCTGCATGAGTGTCTGACAAATACGGTCAAGCACGCGAAGGGAAACCGGTTGTATATCACGCTCCGCACGGAGGGGAACGTTCTGACGGCGGAGCTGCGAAACAACGGCGCACCGCCCAGGGGGGAAATACAGGAGACCGGCGGTCTGAAGAATCTGCGCCGTGCGGTGGAAAAAGTCGGTGGGAGCATGACGGTCGAAGCCTGTCCGGCGTTTCTGCTGCGGCTTGCGCTGCCGAAGGGGGAGTGGGAAGCATGGGAAAATGGAAAGTAATGATCGTGGACGACCAGTTCGTCTCGCGCAGACTGCTTGAAATGTACGTCAAGGCGTCCGAGCGTTACGAGACTGTCTACGCGGTCGAATCGGCGGCTTTTGCCGACGCGTTTGTTCTGAAAAATCATATTGATCTCGTTCTGATGGACATTCTGATGGCCGACGGCTCAAACGGGCTGGAGACCGCCGCGAGGATCAAAAAGAACTGCCCGGAGGTGAAGATCATCGCTGTCACCTCCATGCCGGAGACTTCGTGGCTGAAAAGGGCACGCGAGTGCGGGATCGAAAGCTTTTGGTATAAGGAAAGCTCAAAGGAGACGATCCTCGATGTGATGGATCGGACGATGGCGGGGGAGTCGGTCTATCCCGACAGTGCCCCGCCGGTGAGGCTCGGTCTTGCCAGCAGCGCGGAGCTGACGGAGCGTGAGCTGGAGGTTCTGCGGATCATGACGACCGGGGTGTCCAATGCCGCGATCGCGAAGCAGCTGCGTATTTCGGAGAGCACCGTGAAAAACCACATCCATCATATGCTGGAAAAGACCGGCTGCCAGAGCAGGACGGCACTTGCCATTCAGGCTCGGGTCAGCGGAATCGTCGTCAGCCTGGATCAAGCGTAGAGCGGATCGCGCCACTATGTTGCGTATAGATCTTTCGATTCATGCGAGAATGGAAAAAATCAGTATAATATTTTAAGGAAACTCTGAATAAATCTGCAAGAGCGAACGGTGAAGCGCTTTGTTCCAAATTGAGGGAAATTATGCATTTTTAACGAAAGCCGGGGCAAAGATTCTGCTGTCTGCCGTCGCGGTTATTTCAGAGGTTCCTTTGGATGGATTGTATTTTTTCACCGCGCCGGAGCTGCTCCGGCGGGAAGAGTGGAGGCCCGGCATGAGACGTTTTTTATCCGTATTGCTTAGCACATTGCTGCTGCTCACCCTTGCGGGCTGTGACGCGCAAAAGGAGCGGCAGCCGATCACGCTGACCATCTGGCACGTCTATGGCGGGCAGACCGACTCTCCGCTGAATGACCTCATAGAAGAATTTAACCGGACGGAGGGCAAGGAGCACAATATCACGGTCAAAGTGACCTCCGTGACCAATACGAACACGATCCATAAGGGCGTTCTCGCCGCCGCCAACAACGACCCCGGTGTGGCGGAGCTTCCCGATATGTTTGTTTCTTATCCCAAGACCGTGCTTGCAATGCCCGACGAAACGGTTCTTGTGGACTACCGCGACTATTTTACGGAGGAGGAGCTGTCCGCGTTCCTTCCGGCCTTTCTTGAGGAGGGGACGATCCACGACCGACTGACGATCCTGCCTGTTGCAAAGTCCACCGAGATCATGTTCATCAACAAAACCCTCTTTGACCGCTTTGCGGCGCAGACGGGTGCCAAGGTGGAGGATCTCGACACCTGGGAGGGGCTGTTTGCGACCGCGGCGCGTTATAGCGAGTGGAGCGGCGGCAAGACCTTCTTTGTGCATGACTACCACTTTAACTATTTTCAGGTCGCGGTGGAGTCTCTGGGGGAGTCGTTTTTTGACGAGAACGGTATTGCCTTTGGCCCGTCGTTTTCCAAAGCGTGGGAGCCCTACGCCGACGCTGCGCTCAAGGGCGGCGTATGGCTCTCTGGCGGCTATGCGACAGAGCCTTTGCGCACGGGCGACGCCGTCGTCTCCGTCGCGTCGTCGGCAAGCGTGCTCTATTATTCCGACCTTGTGACTTATCCCGACAATACCTCAGAAAAAATAGAATTCATTGCGCGGCCCTGCCCGGTCTTTGAAGGCGCGGATAAGCTGGTCATGCAGCGCGGCGCCGGCATCTGCACCGTAAAATCCACCCCGGAGCGGGAAAAAGCAGCGATGGTATTCCTGAAATGGCTCACTGCGCCGGAGCAGAACGTGGAGCTGGTGACGAAGCTGGGCTATATGCCCGTGACGCAGGAGGCGTTTGACACCTATCTGCCGCAGGCGATCGAAAAGCTGGCAGATCCGAAATACCGCGAGCTGTACCGCGCTTTTTTACAGACGCAGGAGGAATATACCTTCTATACTGCGCCGCAGCGGGAGGACTATCTGTCTATTGAAACATCGTTTGAGGATGAGGTGCGCCTGCTTTTGAGCGCTGCGGTCAAAAACCTCTCGTCGGAGGACGACCTGACTGCGGCTGCATCTGCCGTATTGCGGCAGCTAAAGGATTTTTACGGCCGTTGACCTTCCGGGGCGCACGGGCCCAAACCGAAGTTAAACGCAGAAAAGAGGGGTGGGGACGGATGAGCAGGATCAAAGAGATCGTTCGGCTGACCGCGCAGATCAAAACGCAGAGCGTCAGTATGCAGCGACGGCTGTTGCTCTACTGGTTCTCCATGCTTCTGGCCATCGGCGCAGTGCTGGTGCTGATCTTAAGCGTTGCCGGCGTGTTCAGCAACGAATCGGAAAAGGCGCATGATAGCCTGCAGCTCCAGTTAAACAACGCAAAGCTGGAAATTTCGCAGCATATGGAGTCGCTTGAGGCTTACGGCATCGCGCTGTCCGAGCAGATCAGCCGGGAGATTGACACCACGCTGACGGCGAACGGTCTGACGGTCGATGACCTGAACGACAACCCGGAGCTGCTGCTGACGCTGCAAAAGAACCTGTTGCCGCGCCTGCACACGGCCCTGCAGCTCTCGCAATGCAGCGGTGCGTACCTGGTTTTGAACGCCACGACCAACACGCAGTCGGACAAAGCGTCCCACTCGGCGACCGGGCTTTACCTGCGTTATGCGAACCAGCAAACGACGGGTGCAGCCAAGCAGGATGTTACTTTCTTTCGAGGCATCCCGGAGGTCGGACGTGCTGAGCGGCTGGAGCTGCACAACCGCTGGAATTTGGAGTTTGACACCGACCTGTTTCCCGGCTACTATGCGTGGATGCAGACGGAAGTCGGACGTCTGGCGGATGCCTGCTGCTGGACGGAACGCTTCCGCCTGACGGACACCTGGGAGGATGTCCGCCTGCTTTGCGTCCCGATCAAGGATAATACGGGAAAAGTCTGCGGCCTGTGCGGCTTGGAGCTGTCCTCACTCTACTGCTACCTTTCCTATCCCGAAATGGACAGCTCGTTCGGGCCGATGATCACGGTACTCGCACCGCTCCGGAACGGAAGTCTGTATTTGAGCAAGGGCATGACCGGCAGCGCGGACAGCACCTTCCTGGCGGAGGCCGAAACGCTCAGTGTCCGGCAGGAACGCTATTTCAATGTCTATTCCAACGGCAGCGACAGCTATATCGGATTGGACTGCGAGGTCGGCATACGCGGCGCGGACGGAAACGATCTGACTCTTGCGGTCATGATCCCGGAGAGCACCTTCGATGCAAGCCGCACTTCCGGCAGAGTACTGCTGATCTGCTGCTCTCTGGCACTCGCCGCGCTGACGCTCTGCCTTTCCGTGTTCCTGTCCAAGCGGTTTGTCCAGCCGATCCTGCAAACCATTCAGGCCATCCGTTCGGAGAAGGTTTCCGACGGCGCCGAAACGGGCATCTCGGAGCTGGATGAGCTGATGGCCCTCGTCTGCTCCAAAACGAATGAAAAGCTGTTGCAAAACGACCACGCGCTCCCGCCCAACATCGAGGAGCTGTTTCAAACCTTTGCCGAGCGGGCGAAGACCCTTTCCTCGGCGGAGCGTGCCATTTTGCAGTATTATATCGACGGGCATGAGATCACCGAGATCCCGGAGCTTGCCTTTATCAGCATTCACACCGTAAAAAAGCACAACTCAAATATCTATCAAAAACTCGGCATCTCCTCGCGTGATGAGCTGATGCTCTACATCGACATCTTCCGCCGCCTCGGTAGGCTGAACGAGCTGACAGAGCCGGTGCGAGAGTGACAGAAACGCTCGTTTCCGCCGAGAACCCTCCAAGACGACCTTTGTGAGATGCGCACAATTATGCCGTGCTTCTTTTGTGCAAACTGTCATTACACCTGGACTACTTTTGTGTAAAGTAGTCCAGGTGCTATAGTTTTTTACATTGTTTTCCGCTATACTGGCACTATGGACAGCGCAAAAAGGAGGTGAACGGCATTGAGAGAAATCGTTGCGCGACAGCTTAAGGACGTTTCTACGCGCGATGCGTTCTGCTTTTCCGTCCGCTGCGCGGAATGCGGCGGTGTCTGGATGAGCAGAATAGCAGCCTTTTCCAAAGCGGGCACCACGCCTGCGAGCGAGGGCAAGCGTATTGTGTTCGGAGCCCTGTATCAAAAGGAACGGGAGAGAGCGAGAAACGCGGCGATCAGACAGGCCATGGAGAGCTTCAACTGTTGCCCCATCTGTGGGCGGCTCGTTTGCAACCGTTGCTTCCTGATCTGCGAGGACCTGGATATGTGCGTTCGCTGCGCTGTGCGGTTAAACGAGCATGGCGCACCGGTCTTGCCTCCTTTGGCTGAGGCGGTCAAATGAAAGGAAAGGATGAAGAAAAATGAAAAAGTATTTTAAAAAGGGATTTGCACTTCTGCTTGCGGCGATCCTCTGCCTGACGGTATTCACTGCGTGCGGAAAAGACGAGGCTCCGGAAACGCCGGAGGCTGTAAAGGGCGAGGTTTTTGAGACGGAGATGCTCAGCGCGCTGGCTCCCGATGGCTGGAAGGCTTTCCAGGGAGCGGACTCTTTTGATGAATATGAAGGCGATTACGACCCGACGACGCTGAACATTATCAAGGGCGGCGAATCGGATTGGGATATGTTCACTAAGCCCTATGTTCAGGTAAAATACTATCCCGACAGCCTGATGTACGTTGCCAAGGACTGGTATGACGATGTGGTCGATCTTGAGCCGATGAAGCTCGGCGGCTACACCTGGAACGCCTTTACCGGATCGAGCTTTGACTATCCTGTCGCCGTGCTCTGGACGGACGGCGATGTGCAGATCCAGATCACTGTGATGCTCGAGGTTGAGGGCAACAAGATCTCTCTCGACGACATGGATGTGCAGGCGATCATCGAAAGCGTTAAGATCAAATAAACAACCGCATACATAAGGGAGGAAAAAACGGATGGGACTTTTTGGAAAGCTGTTTGAAAAGAAAAGCTGCGACATTTGCGGCGGCGAGATCGGACTGTTAGGCAACCGGAAGCTCGAAGACGGCAATCTCTGCAAGGAGTGCGCCAAGAAGCTCTCTCCGTGGTTCTCCGACCGCCGGCAGAGCACGGTCGCGCAGATCCGAGACCAGCTTGACTACCGCGAAGCAAACCGTGCGGAAGTGGAGCAATTCCATGTCACCCGGACGCTCGGACTCGACACCAAGGTTCTGCTGGACGAGGATGCCGGAAAATTCCTCGTGACCTCGGCACCGCGGTGGAAAGAGGCCAACCCCGATGTGCTGGATTTTTCACAGGTGACCGGGTGCGATGTGGACGTTGAGGAGAGCAAATCCGAGGAAAAGCGCAAGCTGCCCGACGGAAAGGAAGTCAGCTACAATCCGCCGCACTACCACTATTCCTATGAATTCTGGATCGCGATCCACGTCAACAGCCCGTGGTTCGACAAGATCCGCTTCCGCCTCGGCAGAGACGTTGAGATCGACACCGCAGGCGCACGCTTCGTCGGCACCCTGAACCCGCGCACGGATCGGGAATACCAGGAGCGTGAGCGCATGGCGAACGAGATCCGCACCGCGCTGACGCAGGTGCGCCGTCAGGTCCGCAGAGAGGCGGAGGCTGCCGCTGCACCGAAGCAGGTCGTGACCTGCCCGTGGTGCGGCGCGACCACGACGCCGGACGAAGCCGGTCGTTGCGAATTCTGCGGCGGCTCGGTGCGCAACTGAACCGCGCAACCATAGAACCGTGTCACTGAAAGGGGTAAATGAAAACGATGAAGAGAATGATCGCCGCTGTGCTTGCGCTGGTGCTGGTGCTGTCGCTGGCCGCCTGCGGAGGAAAGGACAAGGATGATCCGAACTTCGGCAAGTATTATGGCACGACGGTCGAGGCCTTGGGCACGACCATGGATATGTCGGAGATCTACGAGGGCGAGTGCTACATAGAGCTGAAATCCGGCAATAAGTGCGTGATGACCGTTGACGGCGACGCCGCAGACGGCGAGTGGGAGCTCGACGGCGAAGAGCTCACCATTACCGTGGAAGGCGTCAAATGCCCGGGAACCCTGAAGGACGGCGTGATCGTGATCGACTTTATGGAGATCGGAATGCCGATGACCTTCGTCAAGGACGGCGCCTCCGCGCCGAAGCCGACGCAGAACACGGACATTGAGCTGCCGACCGAACCGAACACGGAAGCTACGGAAGCTGCGGATCCTGTCAGCGCCTATTGGGAAGGCGACTGGTACGGCTGGTGGGTCGTGACGAATGCCGGCGGCAATTATGCCGACTGGGTCGACTGCTATTGGGATGCCTGCGCCACCGTTTCTTCCTATATTGACGGCACCGGCAATATTACCATCTGGGATGAGGACTGTGCCGAGGATGAATGCATCATCGACACGGACGTGACCTTTGGCGCGGGCACCACGGATTATGGCTGCATGATGTCCGAGTCCGGCAGCTTCTGGGGCTGCGAGATCGGCCATGCCGACTGGATCGTCGATCCGGGCGCATCTGCCGTCAGCTCTGTCGATCACATGATCTGCATCGAGGGCACCTATTCCGACCCGGACGATAACGGAGACAGTTGGTTTGACTATGTATTCTATCTCCGTCCGTGGGGCATGGACTGGGAGGATGTCCGCTATGTGACGGATCTTCCTTATGACGACATGATGCCGAAGTATTATGATACATGGTATCTGCCGCTGATCGAATCGGGGGTTACTTCTGCGCCTGCTGCGATCAGTGTCTCTGACGCGCCGAGCGGCGGCGGGTCCGGAGGCAGCGAACCCGGTGCGCCCGTCGCTGGCGATGCAGTCTTTGATTACAACGGCAAAGGCGCAATTGAGTTCAGTTATCCGTCTGATGTCTTCACTTTTGATAATTCCTTTGGTGTCGACGCGCTGGAAAACGCCGACAGCTCTCTGCGCATGACCTTCTATGCCGACCGGACGGAAGAGGATATGCAGATCACGCTGGAGAACTATGAGAGTTATTCCGATTACGAGGACTATTCAATACAGAACGTGATGATCGCCGGCTACGAGGCCGTCCAGATCACCTACAACTGCTGGGGCGACTACTATGTGGATACCTACATCAAATTCGGCGAGGACGCCGGAGAGTATTGCGGCATCAGCATCAGCGTCTGCTCGTATAACAGCTTTGACGAGTGCCGCTCGTCGGCGGTCGAATCGGTTCTCTACTCGATCCGCGTTATCAATTAACAACGGGCACGCAGGGGCAGCGGCGTAACGCTGCCGCCCCGATAGCCATATTCTGAGGAATGGAGGTTTCGTATGAAAAGAGCGCTTGCGTTGCTCCTTTCGCTGCT
>CAMEMX010000021.1 GCA_945927915.1 uncultured Clostridia bacterium | reverse complement strand
CCTTCGTCCTTAGTCCTTAGCCATTAAAAATCTGAAAAGGTGATATTATGCTATTTTACATCGCGCTCCTGCTCTTTGCGGGCGGCATCGTCGCCCTCGACCAGTGGACGAAAGCCCTCACCATCGCCGCCGACAGCGCCGGCGCCCTGCCGTCGGACAGCTTCCTCGGCATCTTCCACATCACCCACACGCAGAACACCGGCAGCGCGTGGGGTATGCTCGCCGGTCAGACGTGGCTGTTCATCCTCGTCATGGTCGCCTTTTTGGTGCTCCTTGTCGTTGTGGCATGGAAAAAGTGGATCACGAAGAAGTTTGAGTGGGTCTGCATCGCCGCCGTCGTCGGCGGCGGCATCGGCAACATGATCGACCGCCTTGCCCACGGCTCGGTGACCGACATGATCTGCCTCGACCTGTTCGAGTTCCCGGTGTTCAACATCGCCGACTGCTTCATCACCTGCGGCTGCATCGCCCTGATGGCCTACCTGCTGTTCTTCGACCGCGAGAAGAAGAAGGAAGACGCCGACGAGCCGGAGTTTTAACGCGAAGCTCGCCACGGCTTCCTCCGCAAGCCTCGCAATGACAAATCCATACTTTCCGCATAGCAAAAGGTGCCGTCCCGCCGGACGGCACCTTTTCTCTTTATTCCGTGATTGGCTCGAATTTGTAGCCGAATCTCTCCGCGAGCTCTTGCGCTCCCGAGCCGGCGTAGCCGCAGACCGTCACCTTCTCCGGGTCGCCGAACAGCCATGCGCCGCCCTGGAAACGATCCTCATAGTCCTCGTAATCGTCATCGTCCAGGTAGTGCAGGCTTCGGCGGCTCAGGATCGTGATCTTTTTCAGATTCGTGCAGCCGTTGAACGCCCTATACGAAAACGTGTTGACCGTCGGCGGCAGGATGATCTCCTCGAACGCGTCGCAGCCGTAGAACGCGCCGTAGCCAATGCAGTACGTCTCGCTTGAGATCTCCACCTGCTTCAGCGCCGTGCAGCCGCAGAACATCGCATTCGGGATGCTTTGCAGCCCGATGGGCAGCTTGACCGATTCCAGCGCGGTGCAATCCATGAACATCTCGCCCCTCGAGATGTCCAGGACAGCGTCGGGAATCTCCACGCGTTTGAGCGACGTGCAGCCCTGAAACAGGCCGCCGGAAACGCTGTAGAGGTTCTTCGGCAGCGCGATCTCCGCCAGCGAGGTGCAGTCCATGAACACGCCGTAGCCGAGATTGCGCAGGCTCTCCGGCAGGATGACCTCCGAGAGCTTCGCGCAGCCGGAAAACGCACCGTCACCGATGGTCGTCACGGTCTGCCCGATCTCGACGCACTCCAGATTGGGATAGTTTTTGAAGCTGTACTCGCCGATGTACGGCACGCCGTTCAGAATTTTCAGCGTCTTGACGCGGTCGGCGTAGGGCACCCACGCGGGCTTGCTGCCGTAGTCGTTCAGGTTGTTAATGCCAAGCTCGCCGCCGATGACCAGCGTGCCGTCCGGGAAGAACGCCCAGTACATCAGCTTGCCGTCCACCGGATAGTCGCTCTGGCCGCTGGCCTCCGCGCCCGTCGTGTCGACCGGCTCCGGCTGCACGGGCGGGTTGGCGATCTTGTCGACAAAGCGCACCAGGATCGCCGCGACCTCGGCGCGCGTCGCGCCGTCGCCCGGGTGGAGCAGCAGCTTACCGCCCGACGTCGAGCCGCCGATGAGACCGCTGCCGACCGCCCAGCGCATAGCCTCCGTCGCCCACGGGCTGACCGCGCCGCTGTCGGCAAAGGCGCTCAAGTCGCCGCGCGCGGAGGTGTCAAAGCCCTTTTGCTGCGCGTAGCGGTAGAGGACGGCAGCCATCTGCTCCCGCGTGACCATGCCCTCCGGGTCGAATTTTCCGTTGCCGGTGCCATTGACCACGCCATTGTGCGCCGCCCACGCGATTTGCGCGGCGTACCAGTCCGTCGCACGGACGTCCGAAAACGGCGTGCCGCCGACCTGCGGCTCTCCCTCGTAGCGCCACAGCACCGTCACAAGCATGGCGCGCGTCATCGTCTCCTCCGGGGCGAAATGGTGGGCACTGACGCCACGGAAGAGGTTCTTGCCGACCGCGTCGCGGACGTAGGTGTAATACCACTCGGACTCGGGCACGTCGACGAGCTTGGAGAAATAAACCATGTAGCACGGCAGATTTACGCGCTGCAGTCTGCCGCAGCGGCTGCAATGGAGGAACTTTACCCCGTTGGTGTTTGCCTCCGGCGCACGGACGACGTATTCCTCGTCGATGCTGTGGCCCTGCGTGTCGACGCAGATCTCGATATCCAGCAATGTCTCAAGATTGCGTCCGTCGTCAACTCTGATCTCACCCCAGCCGCAGCTTCTGGCCTCGATGATCATCAGCCCGTTGTATTCATGGCAGATGTAGTCGCCGTAAATGCCGTTGGTGACGTAAAGGTCGGTGTTATAGGTTGTGACTCCGTCAACGCCCCGGTTTGGCGTCGGCGAGCTTTGGACGGCGAGATAGCCGACGTCGCCCGCCGCGAGGTTCAGCTTTTTAACGGCTTTCCCCGTCTCCCAGTCGACGATCGAGAGCTTCTGCGCGGCGGGGACGTAGTTTTGGATGTAGACCCGCTCGGCCGAGGCGCTGCCTTCGACGGGTGTGAGCTGGCTGCCCGACTGACGCGCCGTGAAGCACACAATGGTGTAGTCGCCGGTCTTCATCCCGTTAGTATCCCACTGCAGGTTACATTCCTGCATTCCCTCCTGCGTGCCGAACGCCTCAACGTTCGTGCCCACCGGCTCGGCGTCCAGATCGTCGCCGTAGTAGATCGCCGTGCAGCGGTACTGCCCGGTCTTGCCCGTCTGCACGAGGATCATCGGCAGAGTCATCCTCGCGCCAGGCGTCACCGCCCTGTTCGTCATCAGCGGGCCGGGCAGGATCAGATTGTCGTCGTCCGCCAGTCCCTTGGGCAAAAAGCCGTCATTCGCGGACTGCGTCTTGGGCGCGGTTTCGCCGGAAAGCGCGCCGGACGTGTCCGTCAGCGCAAAGGCGAGCGCCCGTTCGAGCGTCCCGACCGAAATCTCGTCCGTCTCCCGCGCCGCCGCGCACGGCAGCAGCAGCGCAACGAGCAGACTGCACAGCAGCAGGATGGAAAGTATTCTCTTCAATGGAAATTCCTCCTTTTTCTTTGATTCTACAGCAATAAAACAGCTTTGTCAAGGGGCGCAAAGGTTCTCTTTGACGAATCGCGGAAACTGTGGTATGATAATAGGAAAAGGAGGTGGGACGATGGAGATCATTGCGCTTACGGGCGGCGAACGCGTGGACGTTTTTCTGGCGCGGGCGCTGCCGGAGCTGACGCGCAGCGCCGTACAGCGGCTTTTGGAGAGCGGTTTTGTCGCGTTAAACGGCGCTCCGGTGCGGAAAAACGCGAAAACGGAGGCCAGCGCGCGCTATTGCGTGACCCTGCCGGAGGTGCGCGAGGTCGAGATCGCGGCGCAGGACATCCCCCTCGACGTCGTGTTTGAGGACGATGACGTCCTCGTCATCAACAAGCCCAAGGGCATGGTCGTCCACCCCGCCGCCGGGCACTCCGACGGTACCCTCGTCAACGCCCTGCTGCACCACTGCGGCAATTCCCTCTCCGGCATCAACGGCGAGAAGCGGCCCGGCATCGTCCACCGCATCGACATGGACACGACCGGCCTGCTCATTGTCGCGAAAAACGACTTTTCGCACCAGGCGCTCGCCGCCCAGCTCAAGGATCACACCCTGCGGCGCACCTACGAGTGCATCGTGCGCGGCGGCTTCCGCGAGGACAGCGGCACCGTCAACGCGCCCATTGGCCGCCACCCCCTCGACCGCAAAAAGATGGCCGTCACGGAGAAAAACAGCCGCGAGGCCGTGACGCACTGGGAGGTCATTGCGCGTTACGGGCAATATACCCATTTACGTTGCCGGTTGGAGACAGGCCGGACGCACCAGATCCGCGTCCACATGGCCTACATCCACCACCCCATCGCGGGCGACAGCGTCTACGGCATCGGCAGGCCGGAGCTTGGCCTGACCACGCAATGCCTGCACGCGCGGGAGCTGACCTTCGTCCATCCGCGCACCGGGCAGGAGGTCACCGTCACCTGTCCCCTGCCCGAGTATTTCCAAAACGCGCTGCGGCGTTTACAGGGCCTGTAGGGACGGGGCAAACGGCTTGTTCGCATTTGCGGCGCCTGCACAGGATTGCCACGGGCGATATACCGCCCTCGCAATGACATGACAGGCGACCTCGTTTGTCATTGCGAGACCCCGGCGGGGTCGTGGCAATCTGAACGACGAGCCTGCGTCGTTGGGCGCAGATCACGCAAGAGGAGTGGAGCATATGACATTTTACAAATACTGCGGAGCGGGAAACGACTTCGTTCTGCTGGAAAATTTCGACCGCGCCATCCCGGAGGCGGACTACCCGGCGCTTGCGCAGCGGCTTTGCGTGCGGAAATTCTCCGTCGGCGCGGACGGGCTGATCGTGCTGGAGCCGCCCACCCTGGGCGGCGACTGCAAAATGCGGTTTTACAACAACGACGGCTCCGCCGCCGAGATGTGCGGCAACGGCGCGCGCTGCATCTGCCGGCACTGCTTCGACCGCGGCCTGTCCGGCGAGCGCCAGCGCATCGAGACGCCCGCCGGGATCGTCACCGGGCAGCGCCTGCCCGACGGACGCTACTGCATCCGGCTGAACCCGCCGAGCGTCGTGCGTTTGCAGGAAGCCATCGGCGGAGCGGTCTGCGATTACCTCGAATTGGGCGTGCCGGGCATCCCGCACGTTGTCGTTCCTGCCGATTTGAGCGAAAAACGAGCGGTTTTGCGCGAATTTGCGCGGTCTTTGCGCCATGCGCCGGAGCTGCCGCGCGGCGCGAACGTGAATCTTTACGAGCTGACGGGCGAAAACACGGTCAGGCTTTTGACGTTCGAGCGCGGCGTGGAGGATTTCACCCTCGCCTGCGGGACGGGCACGGGCGCGACGGTCGCGGCGCTGGCGCTGCGCGGCCTCGTTTCGGGCGCGCAGACGCGCGTGGATTGCGAGGGCGGCACGCTGTTCGTCGACATCGTGCGAGGCGCGGAAACGCAGATCTTCCTCTCCGGCGACGCGACCCGCGTCTATACCGGGACGCTGGAATAAGGGAAGTGCCTGCACCGGGACGCCGGGGACGGCGTCCCCTACGGATTCTATCGAAAGTGCCTGCACCGGCGCGCCGGGTCGACGCGCCCTACGAATCGCAAAGCAGGGATCAGATTGCCACAGCCAGTGTGCGCACTGGCTTCGCAATGACAAAACGATACAAAAAAGCACGACGCGGCGGCGTCGTGCTTTTTGGTTTTCAGATGGTCGCTTTTTTCAACGCTTTTTCCCGCGCTCAGCGCTCGTAAAGCTCCGTCAGGCGGCGGATCTTCGCGGCAAGCTCCGGCGTGCAGGCGCCCTTTTCCACGCGCCAGCTCCAGTTGTCGGTGCTGAGCGTGCCGGGGAAGTTCATGCGCGCCTCTGCGCCGAGGCCGAGATAGTCCTGGATCTGGGCGATGAACGTGTCCGCGACGCTCGCCATGCCCGCGCGCAGGATGCCCTCGCGGATGTCCTCGCGCGACTTGACGCCGAGATACTCCATGACGTAGCTGACCGTCTCGTCGCTCTGGCCCGCGAGCCACTGGACGAGCGTCTCGTTGTCGTGCGTGCCGCTGTAGCAGATGCAGTTGCGCTCATAGCGGTGCGGCAGGTAGTTGGTCGGCTCGCGCGGGTCGAACGCGAACTCCAGCACCTTCATGCCGGGGTAGCCGGAATCGCGCTGCAGGCGGATGACATCCTCGGTCAGGAAGCCGAGATCCTCCGCGATCAGGCGCAGGTGCGGGAAGGCGTAGTGCAGGGTGTTGATGAAATCGTGGTCCGGGCCCTTGACCCAGCGGCCGTTACGGGCGGTCGTGTCGCCGTAGGGGATCGCCCAATAGCTCTCAAGTCCGCGGAAATGGTCGATACGGATGACGTCGAACAGGCGCGAGGCCGCCGCGATGCGGCGCTTCCACCAGTCGAAGCCGTCGTTGCGCATCCGGTCCCAGTTGTAAAGCGGGTTGCCCCAGAGCTGGCCGTCGGCGGAGAAGCAGTCGGGCGGGCAGCCTGCCACGCCCGTCGGCATACGGTTGCCGTCGAGCTGGAACAGGTCGGGGTTCGCCCAGACGTCGCACGAATCGTAGGGAACGTAGATGGGCAGGTCGCCGATGATCTGGATGCCGAGGCCGTGGACGTAATTGCGCAGGGCGTCCCACTGGCGGAAGAACAGGAATTGCAGGAAGACGAAGAAGTTGACGTCCTCAGCCAGGACGGTGCCGTAGGTCTCGGCGGCGCCGGGATGGCGCAGGCGGATCTCGTCCGGCCAGGTCTCCCACGAGCACATATTACGGCTGCGCTTGACCGCCATGAACAGGGCGTAGTCCTCCAGCCACGGGTTTTCCCAGCGGAAGCGGCGGACTTCCTCGGCGTAGCGGTCGCGGCCGCGCTCATAGGCGCGGTAGAGCAGGTCGAAACGGACGCTGAACTGGAAGCCGTAGTCCACGCGCGCTTCGTGCGCGCTCCAGTCGATGGCGTCGACCTCCTCCTGCGCGAGCAGGCCGTCGGCGATCAGCGTGTCGAGGTCGATGAAATAGGGGTTGCCCGCGCAGGTGCTGAACGACTGATAGGGGCTGTCGCCGTAGCTGGTCGGGCCGATGGGCAGGATCTGCCAATAGCGCTGGCCCGCCGCCTTGAGGAAATCCGCGAACTCATAGGCCGCCTTGCCAAGAGTGCCGATGCCGTAGGGCGAGGGCAGCGAGGAAATGTGCATTAAAATACCGCTTGCTCTCATATAATCAGTTTCAATCCTTCCGGAAAAATTGCTGTGTGCGCTCAGCGCGGGGCAAGCCGCGCGACGCTGTCCCTGCAGGTCAGGGAGAAGGGCACCTTCTCGTGGCAGGCGGGCTGCTGCTGCTCGATGGCGCGGAGCATCAGCTCCACGCCGCGCCGGGCGAGCTGCTCGGCGTCCTGCCGGATGGTGGTGAGCTTGGGGATATAATAGTCCCCGAGGGCGATGCCG
The DNA here is from genome assembly GCA_945927915.1 of uncultured Clostridia bacterium. Taxonomy (GTDB): domain Bacteria; phylum Bacillota; class Clostridia; order Oscillospirales; family Oscillospiraceae; genus JAZOXB01. The sequence continues at coordinate 6,172 of CAMEMX010000021.1, read as the reverse complement.
TCAAAGCCGATGACGGAGATGTCCTCCGGCACGCGCAGGCCGGCATCGCGCAGGCCGCGCATCGCGCCGACGGCCATGACGTCCGACATGGCGAAGATCGCCGTCAGCTCCTGCGAGCGGACAAGCCGCTGCGCGGCGGCGTAGCCCTCGGCGAAGGAATAGCGCGCGACGGCGCACCGGCGCTCGGAAAGCTCCATGCCGTGCGCGGCGAAGGCGCGCCGGCAGCCCTCAAAGCGCTGCCAGCTAATGCCGGAATAGGCCAGCTCGCCGTTGATGATGCCGATCTCGCGGTGCCCCTGCGAGAGCAGGAACTCCACGGCGCACTGCGCGGCGGCGATGTCGTCCGTCGTGACGGACGAGAGGTTCTCAAAGCCAAGCGAGGACGCGTCGGACGTCAGCAGGACGCCCGGCACGGTAAATTCGCCGAAGCTCTGCGCGAAAAGCTGCATATCGCCGCCGAGGAAGAGGATGCCGAGCGGCTTTTGTTCGCGGCTGCGGTGCAGCGCGTACTGCACGGCGTCCTCGTATTCGTCGACGTAGTCGACCGTCAGCGGGTACTGCGTATCCGCCAGCAGGTGCTGGATATGCTCGATCATTTGCGCGAACAGCTCGTTCTGCCGGCCCGAGACGACGGCTAAAATGCCGTCGCCGCGGGTCTGGCGGAGCTGCTTTGCGTTGCTGTTGAGCTGGAAGCCGCTCTTTTCCACGCAGGCGAGGATGGTTTTCCTTGCCCGTTCACTGACATTCGGCTGCCCGTTCAACACACGGGAGATCGTGCCAACGGAGTAGCCCGTTTCGCGGGCAAGGTCCTTGATGGTCATAGATCAGCCCTTGACGGCGCCTGCTGCAACACCCTTGATAATGTGCTTCTGGCAGAACAGGTAGAGGATGATGATCGGCAGGAGGCTGAACATCATGACCGCCATGGTGGCGCCCATGTCGACCGAGCCGTAGCTGCCCTGCAGGTACTGCACGTGGATGGGGATGGTCTTGTACTTGTTGATGTCGAGCACAAGGGCCGGCAGCAGGTAGTCGTTCCAGACCCACATGATCTGCAGGATGCCGACCGAGATCAGCGTCGGCTTGAGCATCGGCAGGACGACAAGGAAGAACGTGCGCACCGGGCCGCAGCCGTCAATCGCCGCCGCCTCCTCGATCTCGAGGGGCAGGCTCTTGACGAAGCCGGTGAACATGAACACCGACAGACCCGCGCCGAAGCCGAGGTAGATGACGGGGATCGTCCACGGCGTGTTGAGCTTGAGCTGGCTGGCGACGGAGACCAGCGGGAACATGACCATCTGGAACGGCACGATCATCGAGAAGACGCAGGCGAAGTAGAAGATCTTCGCAAAGCGGCTGCCCACGCGGGAGATGTACCACGCGGCCATGGACGTGCACAGCAGGATGAGGAACACGGACAGAAGCGTGATGACCAGGCTGTAGCACAGGGACTTGATGAACGGGTAGTTGCCGAAGGTCGCGCCCTTGATGTAGTTGTCGAGGCCGACGAAGGTCTCGCCGTTCGGGACGGCGAAGGTGTCGGTGTTGATCGAGGAGTTGTTCTTAAAGGAGTTGATCAGGACAAGGATGATCGGCAGGATATAGGCGACACAGACGACGGCGAACAGGACGGTCAGGACGATGCTGCCGACATTGCTCTTTTTCTTGACCTTGACGGCGCCTTCCGGCGTAGCGAGCTGGTTGGTCATCATTGCTGCACCTCCTTGGTCTTGGTAGCGCGGAGCTGGATGAGCGCGAGGGCGGCGACGAGGATGAAGAAGATGACAGCCTCCGCCTGTGCCGTGCCGATCCACTTGTTGTTGATGTTGTTGGTGTTAAAGATGTGCAGGGCGAGCATCTCCGTCTGCAGGATACGCGTGCCGGGGATCTTGGGGGAGCCGCCGGTCAGGGCGAAGTTCTGGTCGAAGAGCTTGAAGGAGTTCGTCAGCGTCAGGAACATACAGATCGTGATGGACGGCATGACGTTCGGGATCGTGACGCGCCAGAGGGTCTGCCAGCGGTTCGCGCCGTCGATCTTTGCCGCTTCGAGCATATCCTCGGGCACGGCCTGCAGGCCTGCGATGTAAATAATCATAATGTAGCCGATCTGCTGCCACGCGACGAGCACGACCAGCGCCCAGAAGCCGACGTTGGCGTTCGTCATATAGGTGGCGCCGAGGACGGCGTCGAAGATCAGCTTCCAGATGTAGGCAAGGACGATACCGCCGATGAGGTTCGGCATGAAGAAGACGGTGCGGAAGAGGTTCGAGCCCTTCATCTTCTGCGTCAGGGCGTAGGCGATCGCAAAGGCGAAGACGTTGATGAGGATGATGGACACGACGGCGTACAGCGCCGTGAAGCCGAAGGCGTGGCGGAAGCCGGCGTCGTTGAACGCCTTGACGTAGTTGGCAAAGCCGTTCCAGGTGAAGTCGATGGGCGAGGAGAAGCCGCTGAAGGAGCGGTACAGGCCGAGCAGGAACGGCCAGACAAAGCCGATGAAGAAGGCAGCCAGCGTCGGCAGGACGAAGATCGGGAACGCGAGCTTCATCGGGCGGCGCAGGAGCTTGCTGCTGTGCGCGGTCGGGTCGACGCGCGGCGCGTAGAAGATCATCTGGCTGCGGCGCTTATGATAGTAATAGTAGATGGGCGCGGCGACCAGCGCGAGGAACGCGACAAGGCCGATGACGGCGGCGAGGTAGTTGATGCCGGGGGCCGCGGCCCACTCGGCGGCGCCGTAGCCGTCGACGAGGTAGTTGGCGTACATGACCCGGAGCTGATCCATCGGGTACAGGCCGAGCCACTTTGCGCAGAGGGTGCCGCAGAGCATGGCGACGTAGACGGCATCCATGCAGAGCATAACGAAGTTGGCGGTGAAGCCGGAGCGTTTTCTGAGCTTGGCGGACGTGACGAGCGCCGCGATCGCGCAGAACAGGCCGAAGAAAACGGGAACGATGATGGTCAGGGCAGCCTTGTTTTCAAGCTTTGAGAAGTTAAACAGCACGGCCATGCCGACCGCAAAGCCGACAATGCCGACGATGCCGCGGACGAGCAGCCAGATGGAATACACAGAATGAAAACGGAAAGAACACGGGGCCTGCTTTGCCGTCGCGGCCTGCGTGTTCGTAAGCGCCTTTTTCATCTGCCATCGCCTCCTTTTTTAATATTGTATGGACTTGCCGACGGGCGGCGGCAAGCCTCTGCGCTGCACCGCAGCGGCAGAGCATAGGCTTGCCTCCGCCGAAGCGAAGAAGTATGCGTTGATAATCGCAAAAGCTCTTAATAAAACAGGGGCGGGCATTCGCCCGCCCCCAGAAGTTCAATGTTCAGTTACGGACGATCAGCCGTTCTGAGCTTCCCACTCAGCAGCCCAGCCATCGACGAATGCCTTAACGACATCGTCCCAGGAGCCGCCGGCGGTGGAGTAAGCCATCAGGGAGTCGACAACGCCCTGTCTCCAGGAGTCAGTGTTCGGGGTGTAGTTGAACGCCCAGGCGACATTGTACTTGCCCTCGGCAAACAGCTCGTTGGCAGCGTTGAAGAAGACGTTCTCAGATTCCTTCGCGTTCTTGAAGGGGATCGGGCCAAACTGCTCGGCCATCATCTGAGTGCCTTCGTCGGAGGTGACGACCCAGTACAGGAAGTCGAGGGTAGCCTGCTGATCCTCAGCAGAAGCCTTGGCGTTGACAGCCCAGCAGTTCTCGGTGCCGCAGCACAGAGCAGCGTTCTCTTCGCCTTCCACGCCGCAGTAGATGGGGATCATGGTGAGGTCTTCCGGGTTCATCAGGAAGCCCTTGCTCTCGTCAACAACCAGGTTGTTGTATTCCCAAGAGCCGTTCTGGAAGAAGACAGCCTTGCCGGTGCCGAATTCAGCCTCGGACTCGTCGCCGGTCTTCGGGCCGATCTCGGACGGAGCGCAGGTGGAGTTGTTGATGTACAGATCCCAGACGTTCTTGAAGTTGTCAAGATAGTCAGCGGTGATGGTGGAGATCTCGTTGGAGTTCACACCCTGATAGAACAGCGGCAGGTTGGCCAGGTGACCGGAGAATCTCCAGGAGGAGGAGCCGTCCAGACCGGCGGAAGAGAAAGCGGAGAAGCCGAGCTCAGCGGAGCGGGCGGTGATGTCTTCGGCAACAGCCTTCAGGGAAGCGAAGTCGGTGATGTCGTCGACGGTGTAGCCGGCCTCAGCCAGCAGAGCGGTGTTGACGATGATGCCGTAGGCCTCGTAGCAGTAGCCGGCGCAGTAGGTGACGCCGTCACGGACGAGGTTGAAGTCGGCGGTGGTCATCTCGTTGAGGAAGTCGGTGCCGTCGAGGGGCAGGCAGTAGTCCTGCCAGGTGTCCAGGCCGGCCATGTTGCCGCACTGGAACAGGGTGGGAGCGGACTCCTTGGCCATCTCAGCGGTCAGGGTCTCGGAGTACTTGCCGGAAGCAGCGGTGACGACCTTGACGGGGACGCCGGTCTTCTCGGTGTACAGAGCAGCCAGTTCCTGCCAGGCAGCGTCAGCCTCGGGCTTGAAGTTCAGGAAGTAGACGGAGCCGGTAGCGGGAGCGGGCTCGTCGCCGCCAGCGGTGGTGGGAGTCTCGGTGGTGGGAGCGGGCTCGGTGGTGGGAGCTTCAGTCGACGGGGTCTCGGTCTCGCCGGAGCAGCCGGCGAACAGGCAGGCGACCATCGCAAGGGACAGAAGCAGCGCGATGAGTTTCTTCATTTTCATTCCTCCAAAAAAATTAATCGTATAACGATTTTTTCGCGAGATTGGAAACGATTCCAATCCCGTGTATTTAAAGTATAACGCCTTTCTTCGAATTTTGCAATGCTTTTTTACAAGTCCGGAAAAGTTCTTGCAGGTTGTCCAATTTGACCGCCGATGTTTTGTGCAGTTTCACCAAATCCCGTTTGGAAATGTCATTTCTTGCGCCAAGAATTGGCAGCGCAGGCAGCCCCGCCTGCTATTGCGAGGAGGGCGCAGGCAGCCCCCGCCTGTCATTGCGAGGCTTGCGGAGCAAGCCGTGGCAATCCGGCGGTTCAGACGAACGGGTTTGTACAGATTCGGTAGTTCCTGCACGAGATTGCCACGACCCCTGCGGGGTCTCGCAATGACAATCGGGGTGGCGTTCATGTCATTGCGAGGAGGGCGCAGCCCGACGTGGCAATCCAATGGTACAGACGAACGGGTTTGTACAGATTCGGTAGTTCCTGCACGAGATTGCCACGACCCCTGCGGGGTCTCGCAATGACAATCGGGGTGGCGTTCATGTCATTGCGAGGAGGGCGCAGCCCGACGTGGCAATCCAATGGTACAGACGAACGGGTTTGTACAGATTTAGTAGTTCCTGCACGCGGCGGGGACATGTCCCCGCCCTACAGAGGGTTCACGATGGACGGCTGTAGGGTGGAGGCATGCCTCCACCGACCGCGAAGCGGCAGACAGTGCAGACGAACGGGTTTGTACAGATTTGGTAGTTCCTGCACCGGCGGGGACATGTCCCCGCCCTACAGAGGGTGGGATAGACCCCTGCGGATTCCCAAACAAAGCGGGGCATTTGCCCCGCTTTGCCATACATTATAAATTACAGAAGATTCAGGCCCGTTTCCGGATCGAACAGGTGCGCCAGCGCGGGGTCGAACGTGAACTTCACGCCGTTGCCGCTGCGGACGGCATCGAGATCGAGGCCGGCCGTCGGGATGACCGCGACGACGTCCTTGTCGCCCACGCTCATATGCAGGTGCATCTCGCTGCCCATCATCTCGGACACGTCGATGGTCGCGGCGAAGCCCTCCTGCGCAACGGACAGGTTGACCGGGCGGACGCCGAGGACGATCTGCGCGGGCTGCTGATTCACAGCCGAGAGCGCTTCCTGCTGCGCCTTGCTCAGGACGACCTCCTTGCCGAGCAGCTCGACATAATAGCCGCGTGCGTCGCGCTTGAGCGTCGCGTTGAAGAAGTTCATCTGCGGCGTGCCGATGAAGCTGGCGACGAACAGGTTCTTCGGATGGTTAAAGACCTCCTGCGGGGTGCCGATCTGCTGGATGAAGCCGTCGCGCATGATGACGATGCGGTCGCCCAGGGTCATAGCCTCGGTCTGGTCGTGGGTGACGTAGACGAAGGTCGTGTTGATACGGGAGCGCAGCTTGATGATCTCGGCACGCATCTGGTTACGCAGCTTGGCGTCGA
>CAMEMX010000020.1 GCA_945927915.1 uncultured Clostridia bacterium | reverse complement strand
GCGCTCCGGTCGGGAATATCCCGACCGGAGCTGTTTTACGTTATTCAATATTTTCAATCAGGCCGTAGCCGCCGTCGTTTCTCTTGTAGACCACCGCAAACGCTTCGCCGTTTTCTTCGTCCTTGAAGGCGAAGAAGGTGTGCTCCAGCAGGTTCATCTGAAGAATGGCCTCTTCACGGGTCATCGGCTTCATCGGGAATTCCTTGACGCGCACGATGTCGAAGTGGCTCTCCTCCTCGGCCTCCGGGGCAAACGAGGTGACCTCCGCCGTGCGGACGAAGGCGTCCTGACGCAGGCGGCGTGCGAGGCGGGTCTTGTTCTTGCGGATCTGGCGCTCGATGGTGGCCACCGCGGCGTCGATCGACGCGAACATATCGCTCGTTGCCTCGCTTGCGCGGAAATAGGTGTTTGCGGCATGGACCGTAATTTCAACCTTATTACGATCCTTTTCTACAGAAAAGGCGACAAGTGCCTCCGCATCGTCACGGAAGAACCGCTCCAGCTTCATTACCTTCTTTTCGGCATAAGCATGGACGTTGGAGGGCAGGCTGACTTTTTTCTCGGAGAATTGGAATTTCATAGTAGTCGCTCCTTTCGTTTATGTAAGCGCCGGTCGGCGTTTACTTCTGGGGTTGCTGCTTTTATTATACCATAGATTTTACAAATTTCAAGTGCCTTCCTTCGGCTGCGACAGGAGCTGGTCCATGATGAGCCGGTAGATCGTCTCGGCGTTCTCGGAAAACGCCGCGGCGAGACGGTAAGCGTGCTTCTGCGTGGGCGCCATCAGCTCCATTTTCAGCAGGTCGCTGACCTCGTCGTTCAGGCTGAGGCTGACGGAATAGTCCCCGCCCTCGCGCTGCCTGACCGAGGTCTTGACAAAGCTGCTGCGCCGGACAGCGCGGTTATAGCGGTCGACCGCCGCCTGCGCCCGCTGCATCACGGGATAGGCCACGGCATCCTCCGTGACCGCGCAGGCCTCGCGGCCCTTTTCGGTGATGACATAGCGCTTGCCCTCGACCTCCTCGAGATGGCCGCTGTCGACCATCTGCGGCACGGCCTGCGCCAGATCAAAATAGCTCAGGCAGTCGTCCTGGTAGGCAAGCTCATAGATTTTTTGCAGGTCGACCGGGTACAGCACCCGCGACATGATGTAAAGCACAAGGACCTTGACGTCCATCATATTATGAATGTATCCGCGCTGCTCCATTCTTCATTTCCCCCTCTGTCTGGTTTTATTATAGCGCAAGCCGTCATTCTTTACAATATCTCTTTTCACCAAATTGTAAAATTCGGCATAGGCTGTAAGGAGAGGATGTGAACGTTATGGGGGACTGTCTTTGGCTGGTCGGCGGGGATGCGCGGTGCTTCTGGGCGGCGCAGCAGCTCCGGCGCAGTGGGTACGAGGTGCTGACCTTCGGTGTGCCGGAGCTGCCCGATGCGCCGCTGCCGGAGCGTTTTCCGATCCTCGTGCTGCCGTTCCCGTCGTTTTCCGGCGAGCGGATCAGGGGCGCGGCAGCGATCCCCGCCGAGGCGGTGCTGTCCCGCTGCGGCGGCGGCACGCGGGTCTTCGGCGGGCAGCTCGGCATTTTCCGCACGGCGCTGGAGCAGCGCGGCGCACAGGTAGTCGATCTGTATGACACGGAGCCGCTGACGACCGCCAACGCCGTGCCGACCGCCGAGGGTGCGCTCGCGCTGGCCATCGGGCATTCGCCCATCACCCTGCACGGCGCAAGCTGCCTCGTCGTCGGCTACGGGCGCATCGGAAAGCTGCTGGCGCAGCGCCTGCGGGCGCTCGGCGCTCTGGTCACGGTCTCCGCGCGCAAGAGCGCCGACCGGGCGCTTGCCGAGGGCTTCGGCCTGCTGAGCGACGTCACGGGCGTCTGGCTGCACGGGCTTTCGCAATACGATTTCGTCTTCAACACCGTGCCGTCCATGACACTTGGCGAGACGCAGCTCCGGCAGCTCCCGCCGCATTGCCTGCTTCTGGAGCTGGCGTCGCCGCCTTACGGCATTGACCGCGCGGCGTGCGAACGGCTGGGGCTGAATCATGTGCCCGCCGCAGGGCTTCCGGGCAAATTCGCGCCCAAAACGGCGGGCTCACTCTATGCGCAAAGCATCCTCGCGCTTCTGCAAAGGGAGGAAACGCCATGAAACGCGTCGTCGGGCTCGCTTTTTGCGGCTCGTTCTGCACTTTCCGAAAGACGATCGACACCATAAAGCAGCTTACGGAACGCTATGAGGTCGTGCCGATCCTCTCCGACGCCTCCTACGGGACGGACACACGCTTCGGCGCGGCGGCGGACTTCCGCGCCGAGATCGAGGCGCTGTGCGGCAGTCCGGTTTTGCACACGCTCGCGGAGGTCGAGCCGTTCGGCCCGAAAAAGCTGCTCGACCTGCTCATCGTCGCGCCCTGCACGGGCAACACCCTCGGCAAGCTGGCAAACGGCATTGCCGACACACCCGTCACCTTCGCCTGCAAGGCGCATCTGCGCAACGCACGGCCCGTCCTGCTCGCCGTCTCAACGAACGACGGGCTTTCGGCCAGCGCGGAGAACATCGGCCGCCTGCTCAACCGCAGGCACTATTTCTTCGTCCCCTTCGGGCAGGACAGCCCGCAGGGCAAGCCCTACAGCCTCGTCGCGGACTTCTCGCTCCTGCCCGACGCGGCGGAGAGCGCCCTGTGCGGGCAGCAGCTTCAACCGCTTTTGATCCAACGCTGATTTTTGTTGCATTTGCATACCGGCTCGGTTATAATAAATGTATCGGGCGGCGCCCGAAATCCCTCTGCACAAAGGAGACACGTCATGCCGAAATTCAGCCTGATCGTCCCGGTCTACCGCATCGAGGAATATTTGCCCAAGTGCATTGACTCCGTCCTGGCGCAGACCTGTCAGGACTTTGAGCTGCTGCTCATCGACGACGGCTCGCCCGACGGCTGCGGCGCGATCTGCGACGACTATGCCGCGCGGCATCCCGACCGCATCCGTGCGGTGCATCAGGCCAACGGCGGCGCAGGCGCGGCGCGCAACCACGGCATCCGCCTCTCGCGCGGCGAATACCTGCTCTTTGTCGACGGCGACGATTCTCTCTCGCCGGACTTTCTTGCGGCGCTTGCCGAGGTGATCGGAAAAACACCCGCCGACCTCGTCCTTTTCGGCGCGCTGGTGGAGCGCGACGGCAGGCAGGTAGGCAGGCTCGACGAGGCGGTGCCGGCGGAGCGGCTTCTGACCGTCCGCGACGAGCCGGCGTTGTATTTCGGCGTGATGGCGCCGTGGAACCGCGCCTATCGCCGCACGCTGTTCACCGAAAACGACATCGAATTTGCCACAAAGGTCTGGTACGAGGATATCCGCGTCGTCACCAAGCTCCTTGCCGTCGCGCAGACGGCCTACCGCCTGCCCGGCGCGTATTACCACTATCTCCAGCGCGAGGGCAGCGCGATGAACAACAAAAATGTTGCTCGTAACGCGGAAATTTTGCAAGCCTATGACGACATTCTCGGCTGGTACGGTGCGCACGGGTTTCTGGAGGCGCGCCGTGCGGAGCTGACCTTCCAGGCCGTGCAGCACATTTTGCTCGCCGCGACGGTGCGCGTGCTGCTGATCGACCGCAAAAGTCCGCTGGTCGGCGAATTCCGCGCCTATATGGAGCGGCATTTCCCCGACTTCCGCGAGAACAGGTACCTGCCGCTGCTGGACAAAAACAAGCGGCTGGTCTACGGTCTGCTGCTGAAGCAGCGCTATCGCACCGTGCGAATGATCTTCCGCGTCAAGCGGCTGCTTGGGAGGTAACGATGAAACAAAAGCTGATTGGAAAAAATGCCATTGTCACGGGCGCGTCCTCCGGCATCGGACGGGCGACAGCGCTTGCGCTGGCAAAACAGGGCGCAAACGTGGCGCTGATCGCCCGCAACGAGGCGCGGCTGAACGCCGTTGCGGACGAAGTGCGGGCGCTGGGTGTACAGGCTGAGGTGCTGCTTGCCGATATCCGTGACGGGCAGCAGCTCAAAGCCGCCGTTGACGGCGCGATTGAACGCTTCGGCACGATACATATCTGCCACTGCAACGCGGGGATCTATCTCCGCTGCCCTGCCGCAGAGCTGACGCAGGAGCAGCTTCGCGGGATGATGGAGAACAACTTTTTCGGCAATCTCTCCACAGCCTATGCGATCTTGCCGCATTTCCGCGCGCAGGGCGGCGGTCACCTGATCGTCACCGTCTCGATGGACGGCAAAAAGGGCGTACCGCCGGACGCGGCGTATGTCGCAACGAAATTCGCGCTCAACGGCTTTTTCCAGGTCATGCGCCAGGAACTGCGCCGCGAGGGCATCCATGTCGGCATGATCTTCCCCAGCCGCACCGACACGCCGCAGATCGCCCATGTCGCCTGCCCGAAGATCACGCCGAAGGCCTCGCCCGACAAGATGGCGAACGCTGTCGTCAAGTGCATCGTGCGCAATAAGCGGGAGATGCTCGTGCCGTACCTGCCGTGCAAGCTGCTGGTCTTGGCTGACGCGATCTCGCCCCGTCTCGGTGACTGGATGGTGCGCGCGTTCAAGCTCGACGGCGTCCAGACCGGCGAGCCGGTCGTCTGAGGTGGCGCCATGAAGAGGAAATTCAAGCGCGTCCATCAGCTCGGCTATGTCGTGGAGGACATGGACAAGGCGATGGACGAATACGGAAGGATCTATGGCATCAAGACCTGGTACCGCGCCGTCAACGAACCCGTCGGGCAGCTTTATTACAAGGGGCAGCCCTTTACCGACCCCGGCTATGACGTCGTCCTCGGCTATTGCGGCAAAACGGAGATCGAGCTGATCACAACGGGCGGCGCCGAAAATATCTATACCGCCTTCATCCGCGCGCATGGCTACGGCCTGCATCACTTCTGCTTTTTCGTCCGCGATATCAAGCCCTATGTCGCCGAATATGAAAAACGCGGCTGGGTCGTCACGCAAAACGGCGTGATTAACGGCAAGAGCACCAAAAGCCACTTTGCCTATCTGACCCGCCCCAACGACGAAACGGGCACGGTCGTAGAATTCGGCGATACGCACTGGGGCTTTTTGCGCATGACGCGCAGCAAGCTGAACATGGCGCTCGGCGTCCTGACGGGAAACGCCGTCCGCATCCGCTGAAAAAACGAACGCGGCTTCGCCCTTTTGCGAAGCCGCGTTGCTTATTTGTTGATATATTCCATGAATTCCGGCGTTTTTGACCAGTATTTGATGCCCCAATGTTCAAAATCCCACTGCTCCATATAGTTGTTGCACTCATAGTCGATATAGAACAGCCGTCCGTCCTGCACGACGAAATTCGTCGGGAAATAGTCGATGTTCGTATTGGCGGCGTAGAGCGTGCGGCAGAGCGCGCGCATCTGGTCAAAATAGCTCTCCTGCATCTTCTCCTGCCGGACAAGCTCGAAGATCGTCTCGCCGTCAATAAATTCCTTCAAAATGCGCTCCTGCGGGACGTCGGTGTCCAGCATCGCCGGCATCGGCACGCCGAGCGCCTGCAAACGCGCATAGTCGCGCAGCTCGGCTTCGAGCTTGTTGCCGAACTGGTAATAATCGCACGGCTCGTGGTGGATCTGCTTCAGCACGAACTGCTTCTCCCCGTCCGTCACGAGGTAGGAATAGCCGCCCTTGCCCTTGCCGAGCAGGCGCAGCACCTCAAATTCCCGCCCGTTCACCGTCATTTTTTCCATACGATCCTCCTAAATGCGAAGACCGGATTTGTATTTACGCACCGCGACCGCAAACAGCAGGACAGGCAAAACGTCGTTCTCCCGCACCGTCTCAAGGCGGAGGCTGTTTTTCTCCGGAGCACCCTCCGCTACCGCGATCGTCTCGCCCTGCGCCGTGCGGACGATGAAGTCGTCCGTAAACGCCGCGCATTCCGCGCGCCAGCCGCTGACGGAAAAGCGGAATTTTCTGCGCAGGCCGCGCCTGCGGGCAAGGTCGGAGCGCTCGCCGTTGGGTGTCAACAGGACGATGCGCCGGAAACGTTTCTGCACCGTTCCGACGTGCCGCTCCGCCGCGTCGAAAATATGCCAGCAGCGCGGAAACCGAAGCTGCTGTTCGGCAACGAACACGCGTTTTCCCGTCTCATCGCAGACATCAAAGTTCCTCATGCCGAGCGGCTTGAAAAAGCGTTGGCGTAAGATCAGTCCCATTGCGCTCGTTACACGCTCCAGCCGGCGAGATAGGCCTCCTGCTCCGGCGTCAGGCGGTCAATGCGGAAGCCCGCGCCCTGCAGCTTCAGGAGCGACACCGTCTCGTCGATCGCCTTCGGCACCTCGTAGACCGCTTTGGACAGACCCGCGCCGTGCTTGAGCATATACTCCAGCGCGAGCGCCTGCACGGAGAAGCTCGTATCCATGATCTCGGCGGGATGGCCGTTGCCGGAGGCGAGGTTGACCAGCCGCCCCTCGGCGAGCAGATTCAGCACGCGGCCGTCGGGCAGCTCGTAGCCGACGATGTCGTTGCGGCGCTTAAAAACGCGCACAGCCATCTCCTCCAGCTCCGCCGCGTTGACCTCGACGTTGAAGTGGCCCGCGTTGGAGAGGAAGGCGTTGTGCTTCATGACTTCAAAATGGCGGCGTGTGATGACGTCGCGACAGCCCGTCGTCGTGACGAAGATGTCGCCCTGCGGTGCGGCCTCGTCCATCGGCATCACACGGCAGCCGTCCATTGACGCATCGAGCGCCTTGATCGGGTCGATCTCTGTGACGATCACGTTCGCGCCCATGCCCTTGGCGCGCATGGCGACGCCGCGGCCGCAATAGCCGTAGCCCGCAACGACGACGGTCTTGCCCGCGACGAGCAGGTTCGTCGTGTGCATGATGGAATCCCAGACCGACTGGCCCGTGCCGTACTTATTGTCGTAATAGTGCTTGCACTTGGCGTCGTTGACGTTCATCATCGGAAACGGCAGGGCGCCGGCCTTCGCTCTGGCGTGCAGGCGGTGGATGCCCGTGGTCGTCTCCTCCGCGCCGCCGATGATGCGGTCAGCCAAATGCGCATATTCTCCGCTCAGGAGGTCTAAAAGGTCGCCGCCGTCGTCAATAATCAAATCGGGATGGCACGAGAGCGCCTCGACGAGCAGGGCCTTGTATTCCTCGCTGCTGACGCCGTGCATCGCATAGGTCTCGACGCCCATCGAGGCAAGGCCGGCAGCGACATCGTCCTGCGTGGACAGGGGGTTGCAGCCCGTGGCGTGGACCTCCGCCCCGCCCGCGGCAAGGCACAGCGCCAAAAACGCCGTCTTCGCCTCCATATGGATGGAAATGGTGATCTTTTTGCCCGCGAAGGGCTTTTCCCGCTCGAAGCGCTCACGGATGGCGACGAGGGCGGGCATAAAATCGCGCACCCACTCGATCTTCATTCTGCCGTAGGCGGCGAGGGACATATCTCTGACATGACTCATGGCGTGACCTCCACAAATTTCTTATTTTATCATACCATACGGCGGAAAAATTTTCAAGCATCGGACAGAATTCAAAGAATGTTTATAGACAAGCGGCAAAAAAATCGCTACAATGGTAGCATCATGAAAAGGAGGCAAATTATGGGCAATTTACGGCGGGATTACAACCGCTTTTTGACGCGCAACCGCAACAAAGGTATCCCAAACCTGATGCTTTGGATTTGCATCGGCAACGCTGCCGTTTTCCTTGTATGGAGATTTGTTAACAGCAATCTGCCGGGTTACCTCTATTTCAACGCAGCCGCAATCATGCGTGGTGAGGTGTGGCGACTGTTTTCCTACATCTTCACCTTTGCCTGCGGGCCAACCTTCCTGTTCAGCACATTACTTGGCGCCTTAATTTCCATTATGTTCTATTACTGGATCGGCTCCATGCTGGAAGGCATTTGGGGCACCTTCCGCTTTAACCTCTATTATCTCTGCGGCATTCTGTTAAGCGATTTGTATTGTATGCTGCTGTTTTGGATCTTCGACTACCCTGCCATGCTTACCTCACACTACATCAATCTTTCGATGTTCCTCGCGGTTGCAACGCTTGTGCCGGAACAGCGTGTGCTGCTGATGATGATTCTTCCCGTAAAGATGAAGTGGCTGGCTTGGGTGGATATCGCCTTTACGCTGTATGGCATCATCTCCGGGCTTGTTCAAGCCGTAAAGATCTCCTTCCTCGGCGCGTTTTACACCACGGCTTATGTACTGATCGCACTTATCCCGCTGGTTGCCCTGCTGAACTATCTGCTGTTCTTTGGTCGGAATGTGAAAAACCTGCTGCCCTCTCTGCCTCGACGGCGAAAAAAGAAGCAGTCCTACGCACCGCCCAAAAACGCGCAGCCGAATCCCGACTGGGCGAAGAATTACCGCAACAGCACCGGGCAGCGCCCCTACCACCACAAATGCACCGTCTGCGGCCGGACGGACACGGATTGCCCCGATCTGGAATTCCGTTACTGCTCCAAGTGCAAGGGCTACTTCTGCTACTGCATCGACCACATCAACAATCACACCCATGTGCAATGAGAGACAGCCGCGCCCGAACGGGTGCGGCTGTTTCGCAGGCCGTCAAAATACGATAGTTTTGTCATTGCGAGGGCGCTGTGCGCCCGTGGCAATCGCAGGCAGGATATGCAATCGGATTGCCGCGTCGGCTTCGCCTCCTCGCAATGACAAGGAACGGGAGTGCCTGCACGCGGGCGGCGGAACGCCGCCCCAACAGCGCTCTGCTGAATGCCGTCCACGGAAAGTCAAAAATAGCCCCCGGCGCGGGAAACATCCTGCGCCGGGGGAGTTTTCATTTCATATCAGAGGAAAAACAGGAGGATCAGGCCGCCAAAGGCCAGAAGCGCAAGCAGGCACGGAAGCCAGATCGTCAGGAAGGCGGCGATCAGCATGGAAAGATAGTCTCCCTTTTCCGTCTCTTTGCTGATTCTCTCTTCCGCTTCCGTGGTATCCATTTTGCGGTACTTGCGAAGGCGCTTAAAAATGGCCATGGCGCATCTCCTTTATTCGGTCTTTGCTTTCTCCTCGCGCGCGAGCATTTCGTCGGCATGGTGGCAGGCGACGAAATGGTTCGGGCGCAGCTCACGCCACTCAGGCACGACATGGGAGCAGATCTCGGTGCAGTACTTGCAGCGGGTGTGGAACTTGCAGCCCTTCGGCGGGTTGACGGGGCTGGGAATATCGCCCTCGAGGACGATCAGCTCCTTCTTCTCCTCCGTGGTGGGGATGGATTCCAGCAGCGCCTCGGTGTAGGGGTGGAGCTGGTAGGCAAACAGCTCGTCCGAGCTGGCCAGCTCGACCATGTTGCCGAGGTACATAACGCCGATGCGGTCGGAGATATACTTGACGACGGACAGGTCGTGCGTGATAAAGAGATAGGTCAGATTCTGCTGCTCCTTCAGATCCTGCAGGAGGTTGATGATCTGAGACTGGATCGAAACGTCGAGAGCGGAGACCGCCTCGTCGCAGACGACGAACTTCGGACGCACGGCAAGGCTTCTTGCGATGCCGATTCTCTGGCGCTGACCGCCGGAGAACTGGTGCGGATAACGGTGCAGGAAGTAGGGCGCGAGGCCGCACTCGTCCATGACCTTGAGGATCTCCTCCTGCATTCTCTCGTTGATCTTCTTATAGAACTTGTGCGCGAGCAGACCCTCACCAATGATGGAGGCGACGGTCATGCGCGGGTTCAGCGAGGAATACGGGTCCTGGAAGATATACTGCATCTGACTGCGCAGGAGGCGCACCTCCGGGTAGGTCAGACGCGCAAGGTCGATGCCATCGTCGCGGTTCGCCTCATGCTTCTGGAACTCTGCATTGGTCGAATATGCCGCGCGCATATGGTCGATACGGCTGTCAATGTCCTTGATCTGCGCTCTTGCCGCGTCGATACGGGCCTGGCAGGCGTCGACCTTCTTTTTCAGGCGGGCGGTCTTCGCCTCGTGGCGTGCATAGCCGCGCTGGCCGGACTCATATTTCGCAAAAACGTAGGCTTCCTCGTCATAGTCGAGCTTGACCGGCTTCATCTGCTCAATGCACTTGTTGAGCTTCTTGCAGGCGCGGTAACGCTCGACGAAGATCTCCTCGACAGGGCCGAGGTCATCGACTACGATGAAGCCGCCGATGATGTTGACAAGGCTGAGATAGGCGTCGTTCGCCTTTTTCTTTGCGGCGTCGAGCTCGGCATGGAGGTGGAATTTCGCCTTCTCCTCCGCAGCGTCATACTCCGCCTGGAGCTTGTCACGCTTCTCTTCGAGACGACGCAGCTCCTTTCTGTGACGCTCCATATGGGTGATGGACTGTTCGATATACTCCGGCGCGAGATCATCGCGGGAGGCGCCGTAGTACATGGTCTTGCCGTCGGTCTGGCGGTAAAGCTGGAGCAGCGTGCGGCCGAAGGTCGACTTGCCGCAGCCGGACTCACCGACGAGGCCGAGGGTTTCGCCCTCGTAGATGTCGAGGGTGATGCCGTCGTTCGCCTTGACGAAGACGCTCTTGCTCTTGCCGACAGGAAAATACTGCTTCAGGTCGGTGATCTTCAGAAGGACTTTCTTATTTTCCATGTCTGTCCTCCTTTTCCGGATAGAAGCAACGGATGGACTGGTTTTCGTTGACCTTTACGAGCTCCGGCTCTTCCTGCAGGCAGCGCTCGGTGCAGTATTTGCAGCGCGGCGCAAACTTGCAGCCCTTCGGCAGCGCCAGCGGGTGCGGCACGGCGCCGGGGATCGCCTCCAGACGCTGATGGCCCGGCGTGTTGATGCGCGGGATGGAGACCATCAGGCCCTCGGTATAGGGGTGCGAGTATTCGGCATCGCCGAAGATCACTTCGGCAGGCGCCATTTCGACGACCTGACCGCAGTACATGACGGCGACGTCGTCGGCGATCTGACGGATAACGCCGAGGTCATGGGTGATAAAGAGGATGGAGGTGGACAGCTCCTCCTTCAGCTCGTTCATGAGCTTGAGGATCTGTGCCTGGATGGTAACGTCAAGCGCGGTGGTCGGCTCGTCCGCGATGAGCAGTTTGGGACGGCACGCGAGAGCCATGGCGATCATAACGCGCTGGCGCATACCGCCGGAGAGCTGATGCGGATACTGCTTGGCGACGATGTGCGGGTTCGGAATCTTGACGTCGTTGAGCATTTCAATGACCTTTTCCGCCGCTTCCTTCTTGGTCATGTGCTGGTGGATGATGAACGGCTCGCTGACCTGACGCTGGACGGTAAAGACGGGGTTCAGACTCGTCATCGGCTCCTGGAAGATGACGGAGATGTCGTTGCCGCGGATCTCATACATTTCCTTCTGCGAGAGCTTGGTAAGATCCTTGCCGTCGAAGATGATCTCGCCGCTGTCGATATAGCCGTTGCCGTCGAGCAGCTGCAAAATGCTCATCGCCGAGACGCTCTTACCGGAGCCGGACTCACCGACGATGCCGAGCGTGCGGCCGGCGTCAACGGAATAGGACACGCCGTTGACGGCCTTTACGGTTCCCTTCTTCGTGTGGAAGAAGGTATGCAGATCTTTTAATTCAAGTAATGCCATTACGCTTCCTCCTTACTTATCACGATCGGACTTGGGATCCAGCACATCACGCAGGTTATCGCCGATGATGTTGATGCTGATGGTACACACGGACAGCAGCAGCGCGGGGAACGCCCACTGCCACCAGTAGTTCTTGATGACATTTGCGTCGTTCGCGGCGTCGAGCATATTGCCCCACGTCGGACGCGGGTACTGCACGCCGAAGCCGAGGTAGGAAAGGCTCGATTCGGTCAGCAGGCAGGTCGCGAAGCTGAGCGTCAGGTCGACGAGGATGACGGACATGACGTTCGGCAGGATGTGCTTGAAGGCGATGCGGCGCTCACGGACACCGATGGCCTTGGCGGCGGTGACGAATTCCTTCTCACGCTCGGCAAGGATCTGCGCACGGATCATCTTTGCAAGACCCGTCCACGACAGAACGCCGAGAATGAGCATGATAATGAATATCTTTTGATTTTCCGTCAGCGAGGTTCGGATCAGAACCGCCGACAGGATCATCGCAAACGGCAGGAACGGGATCGAGGAGAATATCTCCGTGATACGCATGAGCAGCATATCGACCCAGCCGCCGGCATAACCGGAAATACAGCCGATGATGATGGCGATGATGGACGAGACGACAACGGCGACTGCGCCGATGGTCATGGTCATCTTGCCGCCGTGGACGCAGCGCGCAAAGACATCCGCGCCCTTGCCGTCCGTGCCGAAGATGTAGCCCTTATGGCCCCATTTTGCCTGCAGATGGTTGTTGCCGTCGATGGCGTAGTTCTGGAACGAGGTGACGATCAGCCGATCGGCATTTTCGCCGTCGGTGTCGATGTTGAGCTGCTTGAGGTGGTTGGAGCCCCAGGCATAGAGGTGACCCTTGTTGGTCAGGCCGGTGTAGTGGTTCGCGCCGCCCTCGATCTGGACGAAATACTCATCCGCCGGGAGGGTGGGCATCTTGTTTTCACCGTAGGCGAAGGAGCCGCTGAAGATGACCTCATGCGCGGCAGCACGCTCGACGTCGTTCGTCGCAGCGGCCTCCGCCTTTTCGTCAACGACGATCATGGCGATGGTCGCGGAGGTGGAGGCGACGGAGGTGATGGTGCGCTTACCGACATAGCGGCTGAGCTTGAGCTTCGGATCGCCGTTGACGGTGTCGTAAATGCCCTTGACGTTGCCGACGGCGATGTTGCCGTCTTTCAGCAGGGCGACGATATAGTTCGAGGTGAAGGTGAGGTCTTCGATGTTGTCATAGCGGTTGATCATCTGCATATTCAGGCAGCCGTTGGAGTTGCCGAAGCAGATCACGGAGCCGTCCTTCATCAGGATAGCAGTCGCCTGGTAGCCGCACTTGACGGACTTGACGTTGTCGATGTCGACCTTGGCGTCCGGCAGCAGCTCATTGACGTTTGCCTGACGATCCTCATAGATCGTGCCGGGATACTGGCCGAGACGGTTGTTGCCCCAGCCGTAGACGTTACCGTTTTCATCGATGGCGATGGCGTGGTCATAGCCGGCGGCAGCGAAGAGGATCTTGTTGTTCTGCACGGCTTCGGGGATGTCCGCGATGTCGTAACCGGCGGCGCGGAGCTTGGTGTCGCCCCAGACATAGACCTTGCCGGCATTGGACAGACCCACAG
Organism: uncultured Clostridia bacterium; assembly: GCA_945927915.1. Classification (GTDB taxonomy): domain Bacteria; phylum Bacillota; class Clostridia; order Oscillospirales; family Oscillospiraceae; genus JAZOXB01. The sequence continues at coordinate 223 of CAMEMX010000020.1, read as the reverse complement.
AGAAGTGCGAATAGCTGCTGATGGTCTTGACGTCATTGGCAAGCTCGTCGGGCACATCCATCATATTGAAGCCCGGCGCGAGGTTCATCTGCAGGACCTCGGTGTAGTTCAGGTCGAGGGGGATAAAGGCAGGCATGATGAACGAGAGGATCAGCATGAAAATGAGCATGATCAGCGCGAAGACGGCGATCTTGCGGCCGAAGAAGTTGCGCACGACCTGCTT
>CAMEMX010000019.1 GCA_945927915.1 uncultured Clostridia bacterium | reverse complement strand
TTTTTGATGGTGGACAGGCGGTGGGCGATGACGAAGGAGGTGCGCCCCTTCATCAGCGCGTCCATCGCGCGCTGGATCTGCAGCTCCGTGCGGGTATCGACCGAGCTGGTCGCCTCATCCAAAATCAGCATCGGACGGTCGGCGATCATCGCGCGGGCGATGGTGAGCTGCTGCTTCTGCCCCTGCGAGAGGCAGACCTGATCGTTGAGCACGGTGTCATAGCCCTTCGGCAGCGTGCGGATGAAATGGTGCAGGCCGACGGCCTTGCACGCAGCCTTGATTTGCTCGTCCGTCACGCCCTCGGTGCAGTAGACGAGGTTCTCGCGCACCGTGCCCTCAAAGAGCCAGGTGTCCTGCAAAACCATGCAAAAGCGGCTGCGCACCGCCTCGCGCGTCATGTCGGCAGTCGGGACGCCGTCGAGCAGAATTTTGCCGCTGTTGATCTCGTAAAAGCGCATGAGCAGATTGACGAGCGTCGTTTTGCCCGCGCCCGTCGGGCCGACAATGGCGATCTTCTGGCCCGGCTCGGCCTTGGCGGAAAAATCGTGGATGACCGGCGCGTCGGCGCCGTCATAGGTAAAGCTGACGTGCTCAAACTCGACGGAGCCGCTGACAGCAGACGGCGCGGGGCGTTTTCCGCTCTCGTCGGCCATTTCCTCAGCCTCGAGAAACTCAAACACACGCTCGCCTGCCGCCGCGGCGGACTGGAGCGTCTGCGCCACCTGCGCAAGCTGCGAAAGCGGCTGCGTGAAATAGCGCACATACATCATAAACGCCACGATGACCTCGAAGCCGATGCGCCCGTTGGCTGCCAGCACCGCACCGACAACGCAGACGGCGACATAGCCGAGGTTGCCGACGAAGCCCATGAGCGGCTGCATCATGCCGGACAGGCACTGCGCCCGGAAGCCGCTCTCGCGGAGCTTTTCGTTCAGCTCGTCGAAGGTGTTTTGCGACATTTCCTCCGCGTTATATGCCTTGACGACCGTGTGGCCGGAGTAATATTCCTCGATGTGACCGTTGACCTGACCGAGGTGGCGCTGCTGGCGGATGAAATACTTCTGCGAGCGTGTCATCATCGCCAGCATCAGCGAAAAGCCGAGCAGCGTGGCAAGCACCGCCGTGAGCGTCATGATGACGTCGGTCAGGAGCATCATCAGAAGCGAGCCGAGCAGGAGCGCCACGGCGGAGACGAGCATACCGACGCTCTGGTTGAGCGACTGGGCGATGGTGTCGACGTCGTTGGTCACGCGTGAGAGGACGTCGCCCGTGGAGGTCTTGTTAAAATACCGCATGGGCAGGCGGTTGATCTTGCGGGAGATGTCGCTGCGCATCCGCCTTGCGACGCGCTGCGTGACGGTGGACATGATGAAATGCTGCAAAAAAGACAGCAGCGTGCCCGCCGCGAAGAGGGCGACCAGCGTCAGGCCGATGCGCGTGACGCCCGGCATATCAATGCTTGTGAACATTCCCTCGGTGATCTTTTTCGTCAGCTCCGAGACCTTGTCCGGCCCCATCAGCGTCAGCACCGTGCCGGTCATCGCAAAGACGACGGCAGCGATCATGGCCGGCCAATACTGCCGGCAGAAGCCGAGCAGCTTTTTCCAGGTGCCGGCGAAATTCTTTGCCCGATCGGGCGCGTGCGAGCCCGCAGGCCCGTGAGGTTTCTTCATAGCCATTACGCAAGCTCCTCCCCGGAAAGCTGAGAATACGCGATCTGACGGTAGACCTCGCAGCTTCGCATCAGCTCGGCGTGCGTGCCGCTGCCGACGATCTCGCCCTCGTCGAGCACGAGGATCTGATCTGCGTCGCGGATGGTGCCGATGCGCTGCGCGACGATCAGGCGCGTACTGTCGGCGCAGTCACGCGCAAGCTGCCGCCGCAGCTCGCGGTCGGTCTTATAGTCGAGCGCGGAGAAGGAATCGTCGAAGATCAGTATCTCCGGATGGCGGCAGATCGCCCGCGCGATCGAAAGGCGCTGCTTCTGTCCGCCGGAGAGGTTGCTGCCGCCCTGCGCGACATAGCCGTCGTAGCCGTCGTGCAGCTTTTCGACGAATTCCGCCGCCTGCGCGGTATAGACCGCCTCGACGACATCGTTCTCCCCCGTCCCCTCGCCGAAGGCAACGTTGCTGCGCACCGTGCCGGAGAACAGCGTCGCCTTCTGGCTGACGTAGCCGATCTTATCGCGCAGCGCGTGCTGTGCATAGTCGCGGACGTTCACGCCGTCGACCAGCACCTCGCCCGCCGTGACGTCATAGAACCGCGGCACGAGGTTGACCAGCGTGCTCTTGCCGCTGCCGGTCGCGCCGATGATGGCAACGGTCTGCCCGCGGTGGGCGGTGAAGCTGATGTTGTGCAGCATATCCTGCTCCGCGCCGGGATAGCGGAAGCTGACGTTGCGGAATTCGATCTCGCCGCGCACGCGCAGCCCGGTGTCCGTGACCGTTCCGTCCTGAATGGACAAGGGCGTCTCCAGCACTTCCAGAATGCGCTTTGCCGAGACTGTCGCGCGGGGCAGGAGGATGAAGATCACCACGAGGAGCATGAAGGCCATAACGACCTGCATGGCGTACTGCGAGAAGATGATCATGTCCGAAAACAGCGTGACCCGCGCTTCAAAGGCCGCGTTGTTAATGAGCGAGGCGCCGATCCAGTAGATCGCAAGGCTCAGCGCGTTCATCACGAGCATGACGGTGGGCATCAGGACGGCGAAGGAACGGCCGATAAAGAGGTTTGCCTGCGTCAGCGCGTCGTTGCTGCGCTCAAACTTCTCCTCCTGATATGCCTCGGCGTTGTAGGCGCGCACGACGCGCAGGCCGTTCAGATTCTCGCGCGTCACACGGTTGAGGTCGTCCGTCAGGCGCTGGAGCTTCTGGAAGCGCGGCAGCACGAGCAGCAGCGCCAGCGCCGCCACAACGAGCAGGACGCCGACAGCAGCGGCGGTCGAGAGCGTCCACTCGCCACTCTTGCTTGAGATCTTTGAGATCGCCCAGCAGGCCAGAATCGGCGCCTTGATGATGGATTGCAGGCCGAGGACGATCAGCATCTGCACCTGCGTGACGTCGTTGGTGGTGCGGGTAATGAGGCTTGCCGTGGAGAAGCGGCCGATCTCCGCCATGGAGAACGACTGCACCTTGGCAAACAGCCTCCTGCGCAGGGTCGCGCCGAAATTCGTCGCCACACGCGCGGCCAGCACCGCCACGCCCACGGACGAGAGCAGGCTGCCCAGCGCGCACAGGAGCATTTTTCCGCCCGCGAGCAGGATGCTGCTGACGAGGCTGCCGTCGGTCTGGACGAGCGTCGTGATCTCCTTCATATAGTCCGGCATTTTCAGATCGAGCCACACCTGCGCGACGATGAACACCACCGCGCAGCCGAAGAGCGCCCAATCCTTCTTTTGCAGGTTTTTCAGGATTCTAATCATTGCATCCGATCCTTTCCGATATTGCAATATGGCGCTAAGTATACCCGCAAAGTATAAACTGAAACGAAACAAACCGGGCGGAGTGAAAATCTCTCCGCCCGGCTTGCTGGGTGTGCGTAAGACAGTATCGCGCCAAGATTGACGAAGCGGAACGAAGCCGCATGGAACTGATCGTGCCGGAGCCGGCGAAGCGAAACGGCATGACTGAAAAGCTGAAAGCCGAAAACCAAATGGAATGGGTACGGCTGTTGAACGCTTGCAAGGCACAGGCAGAAGCGATTGTGAAGTTTAAGCTGATTTATGATTGATACCGAGACCGCCCGGGCGAAAATGTTCGGGCGGTTCTTTTGCAGATGGTAGAAATGTTTTCATAATGATATGACACTGATTATTGCAGCAATCATGATGGCAATATGTATAGTAATCAGTTTTGGAAAGAAGCATTAAATTCCAATTTTCAGGGAGAACGGGGAAGGGATAATGAACCGAAAAACAGATGCTTTACATCTGCTGGATAGCCGCACGCGAACGGTTTTGACGAACCGTTCGCCGCCAGAAAATTAACTGTTTTACGGACACCCGCCTATCGCTCATTTCTTCTTTTTTTCGTTTTTTTCCAGAGAATCGCGCAGGTTTTTCAGGTGCTCCGACAGCGGGACGTCCGAACGCAGCGGGAACAGGAAGCGCGTGCGCTGCTTGCGCTTGTCCTGCACGCTGCGGACGTAGGCTTTCAGATGCTCGTAGCGCACGATGACCTCGTTGCTCTTTGCAAAGGTGCGGATGCGGCTGACCAGATGCGTCGAGTAGGCGACGTCGATCAAAAACACACCGAAAAACAGACCGATGAAGAACGAAAACGCCAGATTCTGCGACAGCCACGCCAAGGCGCTGAGGATGCGCGGGTGGAGCAGAAAATAATAGGCCGCGCCGAGCAGCGCCCAGATCAGCGAAAATTTCGGGCAGATCAGGCCCTGGATATTGCCCCACTGGCTGCGGTAGTCCCACAGGCGCACCTTGAAGACCTTGAGGCTCAGAAGGCCCGCGATATATTCGATCAGCGTCATGCAGACCGCCATTGCAAGAAACAGCAGCATCTTGCTCCAGAACGGGCTGAGCCCCATCTGCCGCTCGAGTGAGGCGATCAGGAACAGGAAGCACAGGCCGAAGCCATACAGCGGGATATACGGCCCGACACAGAAGCCCGGGTTGATCCACTTCCGCTCCGGATTGGCCGACGAGATGAAGCGGCGGAAGAGCAGCTCAAGCACCCAGCCGAACACGGAGCCGATAAAAAACAGGAACGCCAGCACCAGCGCAAGATTCATATCCGTTTTCCTCCTTCTTCGCAATGCTCCGGCAGCGTGACCGTAAAGGTCGTTTCGTCGTTTCCGCTGCGGACGGTGACCGTGCCGCGGTGCAGCTCCGTCACGCGCTTGACGATGGCAAGGCCGATGCCGTTGCCCTCGGACGAGTGGGACGCGTCCGCCTGATAGAATTTGCGGAAGATCTTCTCCTGCTCCTGCGGTGGAAGCGTTGCGCCTGCGTTGCGCACGCTGACGGCGTACTTCCCGTCCTGCGCGGTGATGCGCACCGCGACCGTGCCGTCCTCCGGCGAAAACTTGATCGCGTTGTCGAGCAGGTTGATCCACACCTGCTTCAGAAGCTCCTCGTTTGCCGTGATGCGGTACTCGCCGAGGTCAAGCTGCCATTGCAGGTTCTTCTTCGCCCATTTCCGCTCCAGCAGGAGGATGCTCGCGCGGAGCTGCTCGGAGAGATTGAATTCAGTCAGATCGGTCAGGATGGTCTGGTTCTCGATCTTGGTCAGGTTCAGCACGTTCGTCGCCATGTCGGAAAGGCGCATCGACTCCTCCTCGATGATGTCCAGATACTCCTCCCGCTGCCGCTGGGTGAGATTGCCGCGCTTGAGCAGCTTGGCAAAGCCCGCGATGGAGACGATCGGCGTTTTGAACTCGTGGGAGAAATTGTTGATGAAATCCGAGCGCAGCAGCTCGGTGTTTTGCAGCTCCTGCGCCATTTTGTTGAAGCCATCCGAGAGCTGCGTGAAAGCCGGCATCCGCGCATACGGTTCGCGCAGCTCCATCCGCGCCTGCAGATCGCCCGATGCCAGACGCCGCATCTGCGCGATCAGGGCGCGAACCGGCTGGAGCGCAAAGCGGCTCAGTACGGCAGCCAGCACGGCGCCGATGAGCAGGCTCGCGCCTGCCATATAGAAGATGAAATAGTACATTCTGGGCGGCGTGGACAAAACACCGGTCTTGGCAAGCAGAAACACAAAAAAACCGCCGAGAAGCTGTGCCAGAAACAGCACAAGAAAGACCAGCGCCGACAGCAGCACCGTCACCGTCATCCGTCCTCTGATCCGTTTCATACCTTTTTTACCGCCTTATATCCCAGTCCACGCACGGACACGATCTCAAATTCCTCCCAGCCCTCGAAGCGCCTGCGCAGCCTGCCGATGTGCACCGTCACCGTCTCCCAGCCCGTCTCGCTGCTGGCGCCCCAGATCTCATCCATGAGCTGAATGCGCGTGAAGATCTTGCCCGGATCGGACAGGAGCTTGTAAAGGAGCTGGAATTCCTTCTGCGGCAGCTCCTGCGTCCGGCCCGCGCGGGTGACCGTCATGGAGTCATAGTCGAGCGTGACGTCCCCGATGACGATTTTGCGCTCGCTGGCGATCTTCGCCCGGCGCAGCAGCGCACGGATGCGCAGGAGCATCTCCTCTTCGTCGATGGGCTTGGTCATATAGTCGTCCGTCCCGGCCAGAAAGCCGCGGCGCTTGTCCTCCGGGAGCTGTCCGGCGGAGATCATCAGCACCGGCAGCTCGCTTTTCGCCGCGCGCAGTGTGCGGGTGAATTCATAACCGTCCATCTTCGGCATCATCACGTCCAGCACGGCAAGGTCGATGTGCTCCCGGTCCATGACCTCGAGCGCTTCCTCGCCGTTTTCGGCGGAGAAAACGGTATAGTTCTCCGCCTCCAAAACCGCCTGCAGCAGACGTCTGGTGTTTTTGTCGTCGTCGACGACGAGAATCCGAAACATTTCCTCACCCCACGTTTGCGGCGCGTTCGCCGCCTTCTTCCTGCATTATAGCACAGAGAAATGCGTTTTTCCAGCCGATTTCACGCAGCGCTTCTTTTTTCTTGCCAAACCGCGCACGGCGCGGTATGATAAGGGAAAAAGGAAGGAGGCGCGTCATGGAACGCATTCTGCTTGTGGAGGATGACGGCACGATCGTCGCAACGCTTTCGCAATTTCTGCGCGCCGAGGGCTTCTCGGTGCAGACCGCGCCGGGTCAGGCGCAGGCGCTTGCCGCGCTGGACGGGGCGGAATTCGACCTCGTGCTGCTCGATGTCGGTCTGAAGGACGGCAACGGCTTTTCCGTCTGTTCGGCGGTCAAGCAGCGCACTAAGAGCGCCGTGATCTTTCTCAGCGCGTCGGGCGACGAATACAGCGTCGTGACGGGGCTGGACCTCGGCGCGGACGACTACATCGCCAAGCCCTTCCGCCCGCGCGAGCTGATCTCGCGCATCCGCAGCGTCCTGCGGCGCACGGGCAGGGCGCAGTCCGTCATCGAGCTGGGCAGCGTCCGCGTGGACACCGACCGCGCCGCCGCGACCAAAAACGGTGTCGACCTCAACCTCTCCGCCCTGGAATACCGCCTGCTTTTGGTGTTTCTCAACCACCGCGGCGTGACACTCAGCCGCGCGAAGCTGTTAGAGGAGATCTGGGACGTCGCGGGCGACTTCGTCAACGACAACACGCTCACGGTCTACATCAAGCGTCTGCGCGAAAAGCTGGAGGACGACCCGCAGGAACCGCAGCTCATCCGCACCGTGCGCGGCGTGGGCTACCGTCTGGAGGGCTGAGAATGCTGCGAAATCCCGAATTGCGCAAGCTGCTTCTGATCGCCGCGCCGGTCTGCGCGGTCTTTACGGCGGTATGCCTTGTGCTTGACACGACGGCCGGCATCCTGACCGGCGTTTTGAGCGTGCTGCTGCTTTCTTTGTATCTGCTCGACGTGCGCAGGCGCTACCGCACGATGGCGCGTCTTGCCGAGGACATCGACGCGGTGCTGCATGGGCGGCGGGATGTCAGCTTCGCGCAGTACACCGAGGGCGAAGTGAGCCTGCTGCGCAGCCAGCTACGCAAGATGACCGTGCGCCTGAGCGAGCAGGCAGACCAGCTCCGGAAGGAGAAGGTGCAGCTTGCCGAGTCGATGGCGGACATCTCGCACCAGATGCGCACGCCTTTGACGGCGGTCAATCTGCTGCTTGCGTCGCTGAGCGACCCGGATGCGCCGGAGGAAGCCCGAAAGAAAGATCTGCACGCCCTGCGGCGGCAGGTGCAGCGCATGGACTGGCTCGTCAATTCCCTCCTGAAGCTCGCCAAGCTCGACGCGGGCACGGTGCGCTTCCGCCGGGAGCGCGTTTCTCTGCGCGACCTGATCGCCCGCGCGTCGGAGCCGCTGCAAATTATCATGGAGGTCAAGGGACAGCGCCTCGTCGTGCAGGCGTCCGGCAGCGCGGACTGCGACCTCGCCTGGACGTCCGAGGCGCTCGGAAACATCCTGAAAAACTGCACCGAGCACATGGGCGAGGGCACGATCACCGTGACGGCGGAGGAAAACGCCGTCGCCGCGTGCCTCCGCGTCCGTGACGAGGGTGGCGGCATCGACCCGGAGGATCTTCCCCACCTGTTCGAGCGCTACTACAAGGGGCGCAACGCCTCGCAGGAGAGCGTCGGCATCGGGCTGGCGCTGTCGCGCTCGATCCTCGCGGCGCAAAACGGCACCGTGAGCGCCGCGAACGTCCCCGGCGGCGCGGAATTCACGCTGAAGCTGTATAAGGGTACGGTATAAACGCGCAAAAAAGACGGGAAAAGCGCTTGCAATCGCGCTTATCCCGTGGTATACTGTGAATGAAGGGGTGCTACCGACGAACGGTCACCTCCCGTTTTGAACAGATTACTCCGTCAAGCTTGGGGAAGCGTGGGACGGAGTAATCTTTTTTTGATTACTTTCTCTTGTGGTTGGATAACGCAACTACGAGAGTAATGACGGCACAAAGCACCAAAACGAAGCTGAACAGCTCCGCGTAAGTAACATACATGCGCATCACCTCCCATCTGACGAAGGGAGGAAATCGTCCGCCGTTGGTGGCAGCACCCCGCCGCAAAGCGGCATATGTATGATAGCATTATAACATCGAAAAAGCAAGTCCGCCGAGTTTTTTCTTTTTGTGACAAAACTGTCACACAGCAGTCACCGGAGCGTCACCGAAGAGCGGTAGAATGAAGCCGTAATGATCGGAAAGGAACAAAAGCTATGGAATTATTACGCATTGAACATCTGAGCAAGACCTACGGCACGGGTGAAAACATCGTCCGCGCACTCGATGACGTCTCCTTCAGCGTCGCGCAGGGAGAATTTCTGGCGATCATCGGCCCGTCCGGCTCCGGCAAATCGACCCTCCTGCACATCCTCGGCGGCGTCGACCGCCCGACGAGCGGCAACGTCTATATGAACGGCGAGGACGTCTATTCCCGTTCGGACGCCGAGCTTGCGATCTTCCGCCGCCGCGAGGTCGGTCTGATCTATCAGTTCTACAACCTGATCCCCGTGCTGAACGTGATCGAAAACATCACGCTCCCGGTGCTGATGGACGGTCGCAAGGTCAATGAGACACGCCTGCGCGAGCTTTTGCACACGCTGCGCCTGGAGGGACGCGAAAAGCATCTGCCCAACCAGCTCTCCGGCGGTCAGCAGCAGCGCGTTTCCATCGGCCGGGCGCTGATGAACGCGCCCTCCGTCGTGCTGGCCGACGAGCCGACCGGCAACCTCGACAGCAAAAACTCGCAGGAGATCGTTGAGCTGCTGAAATTCTCCAACCGCGAATACGGCCAGACCCTCATCGTCATCACGCACGACGAATCCATCGCCCTGCAGGCCGACCGCGTCATCGCCATCGAGGACGGTCACATCGTCAGAGACGAGGTGATCCGCAGATGAGCATTTTCCGCCGCGTCGCGGTGCAGGCCATGCGCCGCAACCGCACCCGCACGCTCGTGACCATCATCGGCGTGATCCTGTCGGCGGCGATGTTCACGGCGGTCACGACCTTCGCCGGCACGCTGATGCACCACCTGCAGCGCTCTGCCGCCTACCAGTCGGGCACCTATTATCTCTCGTTTCTGGACGTGGACGCCGAAACCGCCAAAGCCGTCGCGCAGGACAAGGACACCGAGGCGCTCGCGACGGCGCAGGTGCTCGGCTATGCACGCGTCGACTCCGCAAACGAAAACAAGCCCTTTCTCTATGTCCACGGGATGGGCGAGGGCTACACCGACCTGCTGCCCGTCCATCTGCTCGCCGGACGTCTGCCCGAAAACAGCACGGAGCTGGTCGTCCCGGAGCATCTGGACTATGACGGCGAGATCACGCTCGCCCTCGGACAGACGATCACCCTCGAATTCGGCATCCGCAGCTTTGAAGGCTCCATGCTCTGGCAGAACAATATGTATTTCCCCGCCGACCCGGAGGACTTCACCCCCACGCTGACGCGCACCTACACCGTCGTCGGCATCTGCGAGCGCCCGGACTACGAGGACTACAGCGCGCCCGGCTATCTCGCCCTGACCTGCGCCGACTCGACGGTCGAAACCGGCGTTTACGACCTCTATGTCCGCACGACGGACTATGACAACGACACACTCAGCCGTTTCGCGGCCCGTTATGTCGGAAAAAGCTCCAGCGGGGAAGTAAACTGGAACTATCTGATGGCGCTCGGCAATTACAAATACGACAATTTCACCGGCTTTGTCACGGTATTTGTCGGCATTCTCATTTTCCTGATCCTGCTCGGCTCCGTCAGCATGATCTATTCCGCCTTCTCCATCTCCGTCAGCGAGCGCACGAAGCAGTTCGGCCTGCTCTCGTCGATCGGCGCAACGCGCAAGCAGCTCCGCGCCACCGTCTGGCACGAGGCGGCGATCGTCTGCCTGATCGGCATTCCGCTGGGTCTTCTGGCAGGCTGCGGCGGGATGTGGGTCACGATCTCGCTTTTGGGCGACAAGCTGAGCGCCATGTTCGGCGGCGCAAACAATGGCGGCCTTCCGATGCAGTACCACATCTCTGCCCTCTCCCTGCTCGCCGCCGCAGTCATCGCCGTCCTGACCGTCCTGCTCTCGGCCATCATCCCCGCGCGGCGCGCCATGAAGGTGACCGCCATCGAGGCCATCCGCCAGAGCCGCGACGTTGCGGTCAAGGGCCGCGACGTGCGCAGCGGCAAGCTGACCTACAGGCTCTTCGGCCTGCCCGGAATGCTGTCCAAAAAATACTTCCGCCGCAGCCGCAAAAAATACCGCGCGACCATCTTCTCCCTTGCCATGAGCGTCCTGCTCTTTGTCTCGGCGGGCACCTATGGGATGTATCTGACGGACTCCGTCGAGGGCGTCTCCGCCACCGCGCCCTATGACCTCTCCTACAGCTCCAGCGCGGTGTCTATGGAGGACTATGAACAGCTCCTGCCCGATCTGCGACAGGCGGACGGCATCAAAACCGCCGTCGCCTCCACCCTGCGCGTGGAAAGCGCCGTCTTTGACGCCGACCAGCTATCCAAAAGCTATGTCGACTTCCGCCACGGCACGTCGGCGCCGCTGCAGGCGGAGATCAGCCTTTTCTACCTCGACGAGGCGAGCTTTAATGCCGTTTTGTCCCATTGCGGCCTGACCCGCGCGGACTACGACGCCAACCCCGGCGCCATCGTCTGCAACCGCGTTCTGTCCCATCTTTATTCCACCGACGGCAGCGAGCGCGTCACCTATCAGGGCGACTATCTGGACAAAGGCCAGCGCACCGTGACCCTTTTGCAGAGCGACACCGCCGAAAACGAGATCTACGAATACAGCGAATACATAGACGGCGCATGGGTCAGCCATTACAGCAGCGAAACGGGAGACACCACCGTCCGCCCGGCAAAGCTGCAGCAACAGCCCATCCTTGCCTACACGGACGAAGACCTCTTCGGCACGAACCGCGACCTGATCTGCCTGTATCTGCCGTACAGCGCGCTGGAGGGCGAGTACATCGGCGAGCTTTACTGCACCGTCACGGACGAGGCCGCGGCGCAGGCATCGCTCGCGGAGGTCTTCGCCGTGCACGGCGTCTCCTTCCGCCGCAACCGGCTGTATAACGCCCTTGACGAGCAGCGCAGCGCAAACAATATGCTCACCGTCATCCGCGTGTTCTCCTACGGCTTTATCACCCTGATCTCGCTCATCTGCGTGGCGAATGTCTTCAACACCATCTCGACCAACATCGCCCTGCGGCGCAGAGACTTTGCCATGCTCCGCTCTGTCGGCATGACCCGCGGCGGCCTGAACCGCATGATCTGCTTCGAATGCGGGCTGTACGGCGTCCGCGCCCTGCTGATCGGCCTGCCGCTGTCTGCCGCGCTGACCTGGCTCATGTACCGCGCCGCCACGGGGATGTATTATAACAATGACTTCCGTCTGTCGTGGCCGTCCGTTTTGATCGCCTCGCTGAGCGTGTTCCTCGTCGTATTCGTTTCGATGATGTACGCCATGCGCAAAGTCAAGCGCGACAATCCCATCGACGCGCTCAAGGAGGAAAACACCTGAAATGAAAAAAGTATCACTGCTTGCGGCACTTCTGCTCTGCCTCAGCTTTCTCGGCGGCTGCTGCTTCTCCGAGGAAACGGTGATGCCGCCCGCAGCAGAGTATTCCGAATGGAATCTGATCCTGGTCGATGCGTCCCATTCCGTCCCGGCGGATTGGGACGTGACCTTGGTCGCTCTGCGCGGCGGCGAACAGGTCGACCGGCGCATCATCGATCCCTTGCAGGCGATGTTCGACGCCTGCCGCGCCGACGGCCTGCTCCCCATCGTCTATTCCGGCTACCGCTCGCAGGAGACACAGCAGAAGATCTACGACCGCAATCTGGCAAAGAATCTGGCAGACGGCTACTCCGCCGAAGAGGCCGAAGCGCTGACGCGGCAATGGGTCGCCGTCCCCGGCACGAGTGAGCATCAGCTCGGCCTCGCCGTGGACGTCGACTCGGAGGATCCCGACCAATGCAGCGACGAGGCGGTCTGGGCGTGGCTTCTGGAGCACTGCGCGGAATACGGCTTCATCCTCCGCTATCCCGCCGACAAAACGGACATCACCGGCATCGGCTATGAGCCGTGGCACTTCCGCTACGTCGGCAAAGAAGCCGCACAAACCATCATGTCCGAGGGCATCACGCTGGAGGAATACCTGTCGCAGGCAGAAAACTGACGAAAAGACCATAATATGCAGCAACGGTGAGGGACAGGCATCAAGCCCACCCTCACCGTTTTTCATTCAGTTCGTCGTCCCGTACCTGCGGTGTTCCAGATACGCCTGATAGATCTCTTCCACATCGTCTTCGTAAAACTCGCTTTGCTCATCAAGTTCATTACAAAGCCACATGAAATACTCCGTCACCGCCTGCACAAAGGAATGCAGGATTTCCTCCATCGTGCAGCGCTCCGTCCGCACAGGCAGGCGGATTACCGGAATTTCGGCCTTGTTGCAGAATTGCGGATAGTCCGTAAAATCAGCCCAATAGAACAGAAATCCAACGTGCCTCCCGTCGCGGCGTCTGAGATAATGGCAGTATTCAAAGTCCACCCAGAGGGTAATTGGAATGCTGAAGTTCTTCTCGACCCACGCCACAAAACGGCGAAGTTCTGTTTCGGTTGCTATCGGTATGCGCTCGTCAAAGCCAATGTCAAAGCCACCCACAATATCATTGCTCGTTTGAATGGCGCGCAGCTTAGCGCGATACCATACATTATTAGAATTCATCCGCATATACCTCTTTCACGCGCAGATTTCAGCAATCATAAACTCACCGCGCCCCATAACGCCGCCCCTCTCCATTGCGGAAACGCACCGAGGGAGCATTGCCTTGTCATCTTCCACAAGCTGATCAAATTCTGTCATAACATTTACATCTTGTAATCAAGCCGTGTGCTCAGCGCAAGAGCGGAGGCACGCC
>CAMEMX010000018.1 GCA_945927915.1 uncultured Clostridia bacterium | reverse complement strand
CGGTCGCAGTCGGGATCGGTGCCCAGAATGAGATCCGGGTGCGTCTCACGTGCGATCTTATAGCTCTCGTTCAGCGCTGCGTCCGTCTCCGGGTTGGGGTATTCGCAGGTCTTGAAATCGCCGTCAGGCTGTTCCTGCACCTTGACAACGTCGACCTTAACGCCGATCCTGCCGAGAACTTCGCGCACCGGCTTGTTGCCCGTGCCGCAAAGCGGGGTATACAGCAGTTCCAGCTCGCTTGCAGGCAGCGCGGTCACGCGCTCGGCAAGCACGGTCTGATAGTATTCTTCCCAGAGCTCCGGCGCGATGTATTCCACCGTCCCCTGCTCCATGCACGCGTCAAAGGACTGCTGTGCGGGAACGAAGTATTCGATCGCGGAGATCTCGCGGAAAACGACGGCGGCGGGCTCGTCCGTCATCTGGCAGCCGTCCGGGCCGTAACACTTGATGCCGTTATACGCGCCGGCGTTGTGGCTGGCGGAGACGACGATGCCGCAGCCGCAGCCGAGACGGCGGACGGCAAAGGAGAGCATCGGGGTCGGCGCAAGCTCGTGATATATGTACACATGGACACCGCGCTCGGCAAGAGCGACGGCGCAGATCTCGGCATAACGGCGGGAATTGTGGCGCGAATCGTAGCCGATGGCGCACTTTTGCGGAAGCTCCGTTGCGCACAGCCACGCGGCAAGTCCCTGCGCGGTGCGGCGGACGGTGTAGTCATTGAGGCGGTTCGTGCCGAGACCCATGATACCGCGGATGCCCGCCGTGCCGAATTGCAGCTCGGCGCCGAACGCGCCCTTGAGCGCGTCGTCATCGTGCGCCATGGCACGAAGGTTTTCCAGCTCCTGCGCGGTCAGAGGTGCGCTGCACCATGCTTGATACCGTTCGATATAATTCATAAATACCTCCCGATTTTTTAAAAAACAGGTCAATGCGGAATTGACCTGTTTTAATTCTTACACGTCTTCGATGATGGCGGAATTGTTTCTTGCCTGCGGGTTGACGAGCGCACGGAACTTGGAGCGGGAGTCGCGGATTTCGGCCAGCGCCTGGGCGACGGCCTCCTCGGTGGTGCGCAGAGAATCATCGACATAATCATTCGTGACCTGCTTGAGCTCCTTGATCTTCTCCTGCGCGGCGCGAACCATCTCGTTGGCCTGCTCCTTCGCTTCCAGATAGATCGACTCCTGAGAGACCATCTGGCGTGCCTGTGCCTGCGCGGCCTTGCGGATATTCTCGGCCTCACGCTTGGCGTTGGTGATCAGCTCGCTGCGCGAGTCCACGATGGTCTTCGCCTGCTTCAGCTCGCCGGGCAGGCGGTTGCTGATCTCGTCGAGCAGATCCAGCACACGCTCACGCTCGATCGAGCATTTATCTCCGCTGAACGGAACGCTTCTTGCGTCCTGCACCATCTCATATAATGTGCCGATGAGTTCTTCAATACCGTGTTCGTTCATGGTAATGCCTCCTTATGATTTCTGATATTTCTGGTTCTTTCCTGAAAATCCGCCACGATCTCCGGCGGAAGAAATTCGCTGACGTCCGCGCCGTAGCCGCCAAGCTCCTTGACGGCGCTGGAGCTGAGATACATATATTGATGCTCGGCGGTGAGGAAGAGCGATTCCAGATTCGGATTGAGGTTGCGGTTGATCATAGCCATCTGGAATTCTTTTTCAAAGTCGGAGCCTGCGCGCAAACCCTTGATGATCGTGCAGCAATGGTGCTGCTGCGCATATTCCGCGAGAAGCCCCGCGTGGGCATCGACCTTCACGTTCGGCAAATGCGCCGTAACGCGCGTGAGGAAGCGCTTGCGTTCCTCGAGGGAAAACATCGGCCGCTTCTCGCTGTTCACCATCACGCAGACGATCACCTCGTCAAACAGACGCGCTGCGCGTTCGATGATATTGAGGTGGCCGTTCGTCACGGGGTCGAAGCTGCCGGGATAAACGGCGATCTTCATAAATCTTCCTTTGCACGGCGAAACAGGGTGATGATCGTTTTGCCGTAGACGTAGTCTTTTGAGCGTTCCAAGCCGGAAAACAGGTCGTCCAGCGCCTTTCCGACGGGGCGTTCTGTGATAATTATACCACCTTCCGCCAAAATGTCAATTTCCGAGATGCGTTTTAACGCATTTTCTAAATATTTTTCTGCATAGGGTGGGTCCAAAAAGATCAGTCGGAAGGATTTTCTGCATCGGGAGAGGTAGGTCAGGTAGTCGCAGCGCACGACCTCCGCCCTGCTCTCAAGATGCGTCCGCCGCAGATTTTCGCGGATGACCGCGATGGCGTCCGGGCGTTCGTCGATAAAGACCGCGCTGCGCGCTCCCCTGCTCAGCGCCTCGATGCCGAGCTGACCGGAGCCTGCGAACAGGTCGAGAACGTCGCCCGCGATGTCATATTGCAATACATTAAACAGCGCCTGCTTGACCCTGTCCGCCGTCGGCCTTGTGGCAAGACCGTCGGGCGCCTTGAGGTTCGTGCCGCGCGCCGTACCTGTGATCACACGCATAGTTTATTGCTCCTGTTGATGAAAATATTCATACACCGCCTGCGCCGTGCTGCGCGGAACGGCCTGCGACAGCTCGTCAAGCGTCGCGTTTCGGATCGCGCTGACGGACTTAAAGTGCTTTAACAGCGCAAGACGCCGCTTTTCTCCGACGCCCTTGATCTCGTCAAGGGACGAGCCGCGCACGCGTTTGCTGCGCAGCGTGCGGTGGTAGGTAATGGCAAAACGGTGTGTCTCCTCCTGGATCCTGCCGATCAGGGCAAAAACGGCAGGCGTGGTCTGGATGCCGATCTCCGCGCCGTCGGGCGTGACGAGGGCGCGGGTGCGGTGCCGGTTGTCCTTGACCATGCCGAAGACCGGCAGGTCGATCCCCATTGCCAAAAGCGCCTCGCGGACGGTCTGCGCATGAACAACGCCGCCGTCGATCAAGAGGGCGTCCGGTCGTTCGTCAAAGCCCTTGTCGCCGTCAAGATAATGGCAGAACCGGCGGCAGACGACCTGCCGCATCGAGGCGTAGTCGTCCTGATCGTCCAGATTTTCGACCTTAAAGCGCTTGAAATCGCTCTTTTTCGGTTTGCCGTCGACAAAAACCGTCATGGACGCGACAATGTCTGTTCCGGCAATGTTGGAGATGTCAAATGCCTCCAGCCGCGCCGGATAGTCCGGCAGCTTCAGCATCGAGCCAAGCAGACGCAGCGTACCGTTGAGGCGTTCGCCGGCGCTTGTCGCCCGTTCGGCCTCCTCCTTTGCGTTCTGGTTCGCCAGCACAACAAGCCGGAGGTTGTCGCCGCGCTGCGGGACGATGAAGCGCACGTTTTTTTCCAACTGCTCCAGAAGGAGCTGCGCAAACGGCGCGGCGTCCTCCATCGCAAACGGGAGAAGCACACGCTTCGGCGCAGCCTGGCGCGACAGATAATACTGCTTTACGATAGCCGACAGCGCCTCCGCCTCATCCTCCGGTCTGGCGATGACCTCATAGTCCTTGTCCATCAGATTGCCGCCGATATAGTGCAGCACGGCAAAGCACGCCTTTGCCTCTGTCTGATGCCAGCCGATGACGTCCGTATCAGCCATTGTACCCGCCGTGACGAGCTGCCGTTCGCCAAGCGACTCGACGGCGCGCAGACGGTCGCGGTACTCGGCTGCACGCTCGAATTCCATCCGTTCGGCAGCCTGCTCCATCTGCTCACGCAAGTGTTCGCACAGGGGCTTATGCTTACCGGACAGGAGAAGCGCAGCCTGCTCCATCAGCGCGTGGTACTCCTGCTGCGTCTTCTCCGGTCTGCACCAGCCGTCGCAGCGCTGCATCTGGTAATTCAGGCAGGGTCGGTCCCTGCCGATGTCGCGCGGGAATTTCCGGTTGCAATCGGGCAGGCGAAACACGCTGCGGATGGTCTGGATGACCTGTTTGGAGCGTCCGCGGCTGCCATAGGGACCGAAATACTGCGCACCATCGTCCTTTACGCGGTTTTCCAGCGTGATCTTCGGATAGGCTTCCCGCAGATCGAGACGCAGATAGGGGTAGCCCTTGTCGTCCTTGAGCAGGATGTTGTACTTGGGCATATAGTGCTTGATGAGCGAGCATTCCAGTACCAGCGCTTCAAACTCCGACGCGGCTCGAATCGTCTCAAAATGATCGACCGAGGCGACCATTCGCCGCGTTTTCAGCGTGTGCGACGCGGTGTCCTGGAAATACTGGGTAACGCGGTTTTTGAGCTTTTTCGCCTTGCCGACATAGATCACCGTGTCGGATGCGTCCTTCATCAGATAGACGCCCGGCTCATACGGCAGCGAGAGCGCCGCCTGCTTCAGTTCCTCGCGGGTCAACGCCCTCACTTCCTTTCCAGAGACAAAGCTGTCCCAAACGCAACAGCGCTTGGGACAGCATCCTGTCGGTTCTTAATATACGTCCTTCACCAGCATTGCGGAAAGCTCTTTGACTGCGGCTTCCTCATCGGGGCCCTCGGCGACCAGA
Organism: uncultured Clostridia bacterium; assembly: GCA_945927915.1. Classification (GTDB taxonomy): domain Bacteria; phylum Bacillota; class Clostridia; order Oscillospirales; family Oscillospiraceae; genus JAZOXB01. Next base: position 9,174 of record CAMEMX010000018.1, on the reverse strand, counting down.
GAGATCTCTGTACCGCTGGTGATGCCCATCGAAAGCACGCCCAGAAGGCTCTTGGCGTTGATCTTCCGCTCGTCCGCCTCGATCCAGATGCTCGAACGGAACTCGTTCGCCTTCTGGATGAAGTAGGTCGCCTGCTTGTTATGAAGGCCGGATTCGCACTTTACGACGGTTTTTTCTGTGTACATTCATGTCACTCCTTAACATGACGAAAGATTTCGTCAATTGCTATATGATAATATACGAGAATTTATCCTGTTTGTCAACAGCTTTCGTAAGATTTTATGCCAGTTCCGCGATCGTCACGCCGTCCTCGCCCTCGCCGTAGACGCCGAGGCGGTAACGCTTGACGGCGCGGTTGTGCTTCAATTCCTCCTGCACCGCCTTGCGCAGTACGCCGGTTCCCTTTCCGTGGATGATGCGCACCTGCGCGAGATTGGCAAGCATCGCGCCGTCGAGGAAATTGGCGAGGGTCACGACCGCCTCGTCCGCGCTCATGCCGCGCAGGTCAAGCTCTGTCTGTCCGGCGACGTTGCGGAATTCGCGTTTGCTGCGTTCGATGATCTTTTTCGTCTGCTGCTGCGTCTCCTCGATCAGGTAGACCTCGTTCGGCTGTGCCGTGACCTTCATGATCCCGGCCTGAAGCTGGTAGCTGCCATCCTTGTTGACGGCAAGCACGCTGGCCCTCGTGCCGAAGCGCAGCAGCTCCACGGTGTCGCCGACCCTGATCTCGCGCGTCGGCGCAGGGCGTTGCGGCGCTTTCTGCCGGTCGGAGAATTCCTCCTCCGCCTCGTTCAGGCGGCGGCGCAGCTCGGCCTGCTTCGCGTTGGTGCCCTGCACATCGGCGGAGTCTTTCATCTGCTTGCGAAGCTGCTTGAGTTCCTCGCTGACCTCGTTCGAGACGCGGCGCGCGTTGTCGATGATCGTCTGCGCCTCTGCCCGCGCGCTGCGGACTGCCTTTTCGCGCTCGCGCTTGATCTCGGCGTAGTATTCCTCCGACTTCGTGCGCATCTGTTCCGTCTCAAGGCGCAGACGCTCCGCCTCGCGCTTGGCGTTTTCCATCTGCTGGCGCTGCTGCTCGAGCTGGTTCAGCACGTCCTCAAAATTGCGGTCGTTTTCGTTGACGTAGCTTCGCGCCTGGTCAATGATCAGCTCGGAAAGACCGAGACGCTTGGAAATGGCAAAGGCATTGGACTTGCCCGGAATGCCGATGAGCAGACGATAGGTCGGGCGAAGCGTCTCCACATCGAATTCGCACGAGGCGTTCATCACGCCGTCCGTGCGCATGGCGTAGAGCTTCAGCTCGGCGTAGTGCGTCGTCGCCGCGACGCGGCTGCCGCATTTGCGGCAGAATTCGATCAGCGCGGTGGCGAGCGCAGCGCCCTCGGCAGGGTCGGTGCCCGCGCCCAGCTCATCAAACAGGACGAGCGTCTCGTCGTCGCATTCCTCAACGATCTGGACGATGTTCTTCATGTGCGACGAGAAGGTGGAAAGAGACTGTTCGATCGACTGCTCGTCGCCGATGTCGGCAAGCACACGCGAGAAAACGGAGATCGCGCTGCCGTGGTCGGCAGGGATGTGCAGGCCGCACTCGGCCATCAGGGTCAGAAGGCCGATGGTCTTGAGGGTGACGGTCTTGCCGCCGGTGTTCGGGCCGGTGATGATAAGGGTGTCAAAATCCGTGCCCAGCCGCACCGTGATCGGCACGACGCTCTTGCGATCGATGAGCGGATGACGGGCGCGGTTTAGCTCAATGGTCGCGTTCGTGCGGATCTCCGGCTCCATGCCGTCCATGCGCAGAGAAAGCCGCGCCTTTGCAAAGATCACGTCCAGCGTGACGAGCATTTCAAAGCTCTCGCAGATGCCTTCGCGGAAGGACGCCGCCTCCGCCGAAAGCTCGGCGAGGATGCGCTCGATCTCCTTGCGTTCCTTGATGAGCAGCTCCCGCAGGGCATTGTTGGCGTTGACGGCAGACATCGGCTCAATAAAGAATGTGCCACCGGAGGACGAGACGTCATGCACAAGGCCGGGGATCTCACCTTTATATTCACTCTTGACGGGCACGACATAGCGGTCGCCGCGCAGGGTGATGATCGGGTCGCGGAGATATTTGGCGTAGCTTGGCGAGGTGATGATCTTCTGCAGCGACTCTTTGACCTTGGCGCTCTGAATGCGCATATGGCGGCGGATATCGGCAAGCTCGCTGCTGGCCGCGTCCGCGATCTCCTCCTCGGAGAGAATGGAGTTGCTGATCTTTTCCTCCAGATAGCGGTTGGGCGAAAGCGTCTGAAAATAGACATCCAGTGCGGTCTGCGTATAGTCGCCGTTATAGTACGCCTTCGCGTTGCGGATGCAGCGCAGGACGCCCGCGATGCGCAGAAGCTCCGCAGGCGTCAGGCAGCCGCCGCGGTCGGCGCGCTCGAGCGACGAGGCGATCTCCTTGAGCTCATGGAACGACGGCGCGCCTTTGAGCGAGATGAGCTTGCAGGCGGCGCTGGTCTGCCCCTGCAAAATGGAGATCTCTTCCACGTCGGTCAGCGGCGCGAGCTTGCGGCAGCGTTCCTTTGCCGCCTCGCTGCCCGCGCACCCGGCGAGCATTTCCAGAACCGAGCCAAGTTCGAGCTTGACCAATGATTTTTCGTACAGGTCAGTCATTTTATCTATCCTCATAGAAACAGTGATTTATACAGATCGAGCGTAAAAAAGCCGCGCTCCAGGCGCATGGAAAGATAGCTCTCCGTCAGTCCGTTCAGCTCCGTCAGCGCTGCATCGGACAGCGTGAAGGAAAACAGCCGCTTCGCGTCAGCCGAGGCAATGTAGCGCATCGCTTCCAGCGTGCCGGGTGAGACCGGCATACGGATGCCGGTCGTCGATTCGTTCCCGCAGGAGGCGCACTGTAAAACGCCCTGCGTGATATTGAAGCGGTCGGGCGAAGGGCTGCCGCAGACGGCGCAGCCGCGCAGATCGGGCAAAAAGCCCGCGATGCAGGCAAGACGCAGCTCAAAGACGGCTTTGACGAGCTTTTGCGGCTTTTTGAGCTTTGCCAGCGCGTAAAGCGCATTCAAAAGCAGAGACAAAAGCTCCGGCGAAGCGTCCTCCTCCTGCGCGACGGCCTCCGTTACCTGCGCAAAATAGGACGCAAGATACAGCAGCTCGATGTCCGTGCGCAGCTCGGAGAACATCTCCTTCGGCACGGCCTCGGTGATGACGTATCTGCCCTGCTTTTCCAGCAGGGTGAATTCGGAATAGGTCAGAAGCTGGCAGGCCGCCTTACTGCGGCTTCTGCCGGACTTAACGCCCCGCGCCTTGACGGTGATCTTGCCGTGCTCCCGCGTCAGGACGGTCAGCAGCTTGTCGGCGTCTTTGTATTCCGTTTCGCGCAGGACGATGCCCTCGGTTTTTTCGTACATGAAAGGCTCCTATGTAAGCGGACGCGCTATGTCGCCCGTTTTTTCTCCCTCAGGTATAACAGATACGCCTCCGGCGCACCGGTGTCCAAAAAAAGGTCCCAGAATACTGAAGCGCCCATCGCAATACCTCCCGTGCGTTTGTGGTATTAGCGTTTGCGGCGCGGCGGCGGACAATACGTTGAAAAAAATGTTATCCCTCGTAGCCGAAATTGCGGATTAGGAAGTCGGAATCGCGCCAGTTCTCCTTGACCTTGACCCACGTCTGCAAAAAGACCTTTGTACCCATAAAGCGTTCACAGTCCTCGCGGGCAGCCGTGGAGATCTTTTTCAGCATGGCGCCGTTTTTGCCGATGATAATGCCCTTATGGCTGGCTTTTTCGCAATAAATGGTCGCGTCGACGTCGATGACGCCGTTGTCGCGCTCGGAAAACTTCGTGATCTCTACGGCGGTGCCGTGCGGGATCTCGCGGTCGAGGTTCCAAAGCAACTTTTCGCGGATGATCTCCGCGATGACCTGCCGCTCCGGCTGGTCGGAGGTGATGTCCTCCGGGAAGAAGAAGGGGCTGTCCTGCGCGAATTTGGCGCACTCATCCAGAAGCTCCTTCACACCGTCCTTGTATCGCGCCGAGATCGGCATGACGGCGGCAAAGTCAAACTGCGCGGAATAGGCGGCGATGACCGCAAGAAGCTGCTCCTTGTCCTGCACGGTGTCGATCTTGTTGATAACGAGGATCGCCGGAGCGCCGCTGGCGCGGATCTGCGCCAGAAGGGACTCCTCCTGCGGGCCGATGTTCGCGATCGGCTCGACGATCAGAAGCACGAGATCAACGTCCGCGACGGACTCTTTCACGACGCCGACCATATAGTCGCCCAGCTTGGTGCGCGGCTTATGGAAGCCCGGCGTGTCGATGAAGACGAGCTGCGTATTCCCTTTCGTCACGATGCCGCAGATGCGGTTGCGCGTGGTCTGCGGCTTGTTCGAGACGATGGCGATCTTTTCGCCGACGAGGCGGTTGATGAGCGTGGATTTGCCGACGTTCGGGCGGCCGGCAATGGTGATCATAACGGTTTTTGTACTCATTTTATATCTCCCAGGTAAAATTCAAAGACCATCTGGTCCTCTGCCTTATCTTCGTGTCCGTCCATGTACAGCGTTGCGATGCCGCCCATTTTTCGGTAAAAGGCCTGTGCGGGCAGGTTGTGACAGTTGCACTGGCAGAAGAATTTGTCAAGGCCGCGTGCCTTGCAGACCGCGCGGAGATGGTCGAACACGCGCCGCCCCAGCCCCATGCCGCGGTACTCCTTCAGAAAATACAGGGAATTCAGGCAGAGCTGAAAGTCACGGTATGGCTCGCAATGCGGCGGGCCGTAATGGAAGTAGCCGACGCAGTCGTCCCCGTCCATCACAAGGTAGAAGACCTGTTCCGGATCTTCCATGCGTTTGCGGTCGCGGGCGGTGTGCCATGCAAGGTCATAGTTGTCGATCTTCTCGTCGGAATAGATGCCCCGATAGGTCGTTGCCCACATCTTCGGCCTTGCCGCCGCCAAAACCGGCGCATCGTCCGGCGTTGCTTTTCGGAATTCGATCATCGCTGCAACCCCAGCTCCGCCGCGATCAGCTCCTCGCGCGTGCGCATCTGGCGCTTCATCTCGCCCTCGTCCATGTGGTCGTAGCCGAGCAGGTGCAGGATCGAGTGGATGGTCAGGTAGCCGACCTCGCGTTTTAAGGAGTTTCCGAAGCGTTTTGCCTGATCCTTCGCGCGTTCCAGCGAGATCGCCATGTCGCCAAGGGGCAGCAAGCCCGTCTGCGGGTCGATCAGCGCGCTGACGTCCGCAGGGAAATCTCCCGGTGTGAAGGAGAACATCGGAAAGGACAGCACGTCGGTCGCGCTGTCGATGTTCCGCGTGGTGCGGTTGATGGCGCGGATGCCCTCGTCATCCGTCACGAGCACGTTGATCTCGCACGGGACATGGACGCCCTGCGCATCCAGCGCCGCCGAAATGCAACGGTGCAGATGAATGGTCAGCGCAGGATTTTTCAGGCGCTTGTCGGAATAGCGCACATAGATCTGATGCTTCATTTCTCCTGTTTCCTTCTGTAAACCTTTTTTTGTGAGGGAATGGTCTTCTTCTCGCCCGTCTCATAGGCGGCGATGATGCGCTGCACAAGGGCGTGGCGCACGACGTCGCTCGCCGTCAGGCGGCAGATGGCAATGTCAGGGATGTTTTCAAGAATGCGCACCGCGTCCTTGAGACCGCTCGTTTTGTCGCTGGGCAGGTCGATCTGGGTGATGTCGCCCGTAATGACGATCTTCGAGCCGAAGCCGAGACGCGTCAGGAACATTTTCATCTGCTCCCGCGTGGTGTTCTGCGCTTCGTCAAGGATGATGAAGCTGTCGTCGAGCGTGCGTCCGCGCATATAGGCAAGCGGCGCGACCTCAATGTTGCCGCGCTCCAGATATTTCTGATAGGTCTCCGCGCCCAGCATATCATACAGAGCGTCATACAGCGGCCTGAGATACGGGTCGACCTTGTTTTGAAGATCGCCGGGCAGGAAGCCGAGACGCTCGCCGGCCTCGACAGCAGGTCGGGTCAGAATGATGCGGTTGACCGTCTTGGCGCGGAAGGCAGCAACCGCCGCCGCCACGGCAAGATAGGTTTTTCCCGTGCCGGCAGGGCCGACGCCGATGGTGATGGTATTCTTGCCGATGGCCTTCATGTACCGCTGCTGACCGAGGGTCTTGGCCTTGATCGGCTTGCCCTTTGCCGTGATGCAGACGACGTCCTTTGCCATCTCGCCGATCTTGTCGTCGTTTCCGGTAGAGACGAGATCGATCAGATAACGTACCTTCTGCTCGTCGATCGCCTCGCCCTTCGCCGCGAGCGTCATAAGGCCCTCGATGGCTCTTGCGCCCTTGTCCGCAGCCTCCTCGTCGCCGCTCACCTTCAGCTCCGTGCCGCGATTCGTGATCTTGACGCCGTAGGTCTGCTCGATGCGCTTGATGTTTTCGTCAAACGAGCCGAACACATTGATGATCTGTTCGATCCGTTCGGCATTGATGATGCGTTCACTCATTGTTTTCTCCTTTGTAGGGCTCGCCGATCGGAACGAGCCTTGCGATCATTTCATTGCAGGTGCTCTGGGCGTGCAGGATGTACAGCCCGCCGTCATTGAGAAGGCTGCCGTCGGTCTTTTCCACGGTTCCCGCGACCATCTGCGAGCGCACAAGGCGCAGCCAGGCCGTGTTCAGCAGCTCCTGCGCTGCATCCTCCTGCACCGAGCGCGGCACACACTCGTATTCGCGGTAGGTCGCCGTCTCGATGGAAACGGGAAATTCATATTCCGCGACCGCCAACTTTTTTACGGTTATCATTTTATCACAACTGTCAGTGAAAATTCCACTATTTCCGCATAAATTTATTCTTTTTCTTCCGAGCAGCAGCGTGACCTGTGTCCACTCCCTGCCGGTATAGCGCTTTTCGCTCACGTTTGCGGGCGTTACGACGGTTCCCGTGTGCCAGGTCTGCGCGTAGATCTCCGCCTCGGCACAGACTGCGCGCAGGTAAAGCCCGTAATCCTCGTAGCCGGAGACAAGGATCTGGCCTTCCTTCACCGCGTCGCCGCGCTTGCACAGCCGCATTCCCTCCAGAATGTTGTAATCCGTGATGATGCCGTCCCTTGCGGCGATGATGGAGCCGGTTCGGTATGGCAGCCGTTCCACCGGCTCGGGAAACCGCTCTGTATAAAGTACGGTCAGCTTGCCGCCGGTACGTTTGACGGACAGCCACGAAAGCTCCGGCACGGCGTTGAGCATCTGCATCTTCGTGAGCTGCGGGTCGATGGAGGCCGCCCGGCTTCCGAACCGGATGTCCAGCCGCTCCAGCTCGCGCAGAATGGTCTTTGCATGGATTGCTCCCTCTCCCTCGACGGAGATCACCCAAACGAAGGATTGCAGAAAAAAGCTCAGCGCGATCACGAGCGCCGTACCGAGGACGAGCACCGGCCGCCTCCGTAGCGGTCGGAGCAGCAGCGCAGCGCCCCGTTCGGAAAGGATCTCTGCGGTGCAAAAGCACCTGAACGCAATATCCTTCAGTCGCTTCTTTTCTTTTCGGCGCATGGAGAGGTCAATGTGCAGCTCGTCCCTGCGCTCAATGTCCCAGAATTCGATCTCCGCCTGGGACAGCAGATTCAAAAAGTCTTCCACGCACGCCCCCGTCACGCGCACGCGCATCTCCCCGCGCAAAAACCGAACGACCGGATTCATATCGCTCACTCCAGTTCGATCATGCGGACGGTGCCGCGTATTTCGACATTTTTGCGTGTCATACGCGCGATGCACAGCGCGTTGCCGGTCACCCGAACGCTGCCGCGTTTTACCGCCACGGTAACGGTCGTGTCCTTATATTCAGTGATGCCGCGGTGGTTTTCGATGTTGACGGAACGCTTTCCGCGCAGCAGAACTACGGGGACTTCACCGAGCGTCTCCGCCGGGATTGAGAGTTTATCGCCGACCATGCCCGAAATATCCTTCTTCATTTTCCTCACCTGCCTGAAACAGTCTATGCGCCGGTGCATCATTCTTTCCTTTCTCCGCATATATTCAACCGGGTGATTCTTGTGAGAAAAATGATTCGTGCCATGCTGCCCTTGCTCGGAGGCGTCGGGCTGCTTCTCTATCCTGCCGAGGCGGCGCAGGCGGTTCGGGACGGCCTCGTCATCTGCGGCACGTCGGTCGTTCCCGCGCTGTTTCCGTTCTTTGTCCTGACGAAGTTTTTTCTCGGAGGAGTGCAGAGCCATACTTCCGGAAAAGCATCCGAAGCGGTCATGCGGCGCTGCTTCGGTCTCGGCGGCGCTTGCATGCGTCCGCTCCTTCTGAGTTTTGTCGGCGGCTATCCCATCGGCGCCGCCTCCGTCGCGGAGCAGTACCGAAGCGGCATGATCAGCAAGAATGAGGCGGAGCGGCTGCTGGTATTTTGCAACAATTCCGGCCCGGCGTTCTTTCTCGGCGTGATCGGCGCAGTCGTACTGTCCGACGCGAAAGCCGGCCTGGTTTTATATGCCGCCCACGTTCTTGGCGCGCTTTGCTGCGGTGCGCTGCTGCGCGAAAACAGACCGCGTCAGGCTGTGCTGCGGAAGCTCCGCCCAGCACAGGAGGCGCAGAGCGGCTTTTTGCAGGCCGTCTCGTCCTCCTGCGCTGCGCTGCTGCAGATCAGCGGGTTGATCCTTTTTTTCTCTGTTGTCCTGTCGCTGCTGGAGGCAAGTGGGATATTCCGCCTTTTGTGCCGTCTTTTGCCCGGAATTCCGGCGCAGACGCTGCGCGCGATGGTGTGCGGCATCTTTGAGCTGTCCGGCGGCGTGATCCGTCTGCGCGGCTGTGACGGCGCGGCGGTGCTTTGCGCCTTTTTGATGGGCTGGGGCGGGCTATGCGTGCATCTGCAGGCAATGAGCTTCTGGCAGCCGCAGCAATTGAAGCCAAGGGGATATTTTGCCGCAAAGCTGCTGCACGGAACGATTTCGGCGCTTTTTGCGGCGCTTTTTCTCTCGCCAAAGCCGCCGCTTTGGCTGCTTTCAGGTGCCGTTTTACTGCTGTGTGCGTTTTTTCCGGAGATCCGTCAAAAAATGGGTGGAAATCCGCGGCGCAATACTGTATAATCAGCTTGAGGTGAAATACCATGCTGTTTCGCAAGAAGATCGACAAATTCTGCTCCTATTGCGTCCATGCGGGCAAGATCGACGACAGCACCTATCTGTGTGCCAAGAAGGGCA